>NZ_BDLP01000129.1:0-11506 GCF_001950415.1 Roseomonas sp. TAS13 | reverse complement strand
GGCATGGCCGTCGCGGTGGTAAACCCGCGGCAGGTCCGCGACTTCGCCCGCGCCACGGGGCGACTGGCCAAGACCGATCGCATCGATGCCGCCCTCCTCGCCCTCTTCGCCGAGCGCATCCGACCCGAGCCCCGCCCACTTCCCGACGCCCTGGCGCAGGCTCTCACCGAACTGGTCGCCCGCAGGCGTCAGGTGGTCGAGATGACCGTCATGGAGGGCAACCGCCGACGCTGCGCCCGCAATCCCAAGGTCCGGGCCGCCATCGATGCGACGCTGGCCGTTCTGCGCGCTCAGCTCGCCAGCCTCGACGGGGACATCGAGGGCACCGTGCGCGCCTCGCCACTGTGGCGCGAAACCGAGAACCTGCTGACCTCCGTCCCTGGCATCGGCGACGTCACCGCCCGCACCCTCATTGCCGAGTTGCCCGAACTGGGCCAACTCGACCGGCGCAAGCTCGCCGCCCTGGTCGGTGTCGCCCCTGTCAACCGCGACAGCGGACAGTTCCGTGGGCACCGCGCTATCGCCGGCGGCCGCACCTCCCTTCGCAACACCCTCTTCATGGCCACCCTGGTTGCCGTCCGGCACAACGCCGTCCTACGCGCCCACTACCAGGCCCTTATCGCCCGCGGCCGACCCAAGAAGGTCGCCCTTGTCGCTTGCATCAGGCGTCTCCTGGGCATCCTCAACGCCATCGTCCGGACCAACACACCATGGCAACCCGCTTGACCAACAAGACGGTCGCTCAGGTCCTTCCGTCGGCGGCTCTGATGGTCAGTTGGTCATATGGCACGAGGGCCGTTACCTGCGCTGTTGAAGAAGCGTTTCGGGGCTCGGTCACACCATTCCGATGCTCCTGCCAAGAGGGCTCGTGTGATCATGGGGAGATTGGTGGATCGTGGCGTCGTCGAGCTACGGCAGCGGTTCGCACATGTCCACGCTGTCCTGTGAGCTGTTACAGCGCCGGGAGCCTGGCACCACTTACGTCGCACAGCGCCGCCCGGGTGGCCCGCCGTCGGCCCGAGCGCGGCAAGTGTTCTGCTTGAGTGCGAAAGCCGGAACGGGTGTCGCCCCAGAATAGCGGCCGGTCGAGAGACGCGTGGCGCCCCGTCGAGTGTGGCCTCCGGAACCAGACAGCGTCGAGGCGAGGCCGTGTACGCCCGCCCGGTGAGGCTCCCTCGATGCGGCGAGTGGTGTTTTCGGCCGGACGAAGGGGAACATCCGTGGCTGGTCGGAGGCGCCACGCGGCCTGCATGGTACTGCGGTTGAACTTGCTCAGGATGCCTTACCCCAATCCCCTATCTGGTTTCTGATCGGCCCGTACAGGTCGGGCGGTTGTTTGGCGAAGGGGCCAATTTGCCATATGACCAGCCGACCTCGTGGCCTCATGCTGGGCCTCGGGCCAACGGCGGCACGGTGAACCAGCCCCTTCGGCTGCGACCGCCCCTACTCCTCTGCTAAGGCCGGCATCCCGCCGTACTTTGGCCCGAAGCCGAGGGACTGGTTGTCGGCCTTGAGAACGTGGGGCCGGCGGTTGCAGCCGAGCGCCTCCGCCCTCGGTGACTGCCGTCGCACCTCGTGCGTTAGGGAGGATGGGCAGCAGCGTCGTACGGACGCGCCCTCCTCCCCTCGGGTCCCACACTCCCCGCGTCCTTAGACACCTAGCGGCGCTTTCGAATCTCTCCTCCAGAACGGGCGGGTGTTCCTCGCCCGTGTGCTTGGTCCTCGGTCTCGAATCATCCTTTCGCGAGGCCACGCGTATGTGCCTGCTCCTCGTTCCTGCGGCCGAGCGGTCCCTCCCCTGCTGTCCGGGATGCAGCTCAGCCCTTAACGGGACACGGCTCGAATCCGGCATAATCGAGCGAACGCCGTTCGGCCAGTTGGTCATATGACACAATGTCCAATGGACCTTTGGACACTCAGGTTCAGCCTCCACGCCGGCCGGTGGCAGCGGAGCTGCGTCGGCGGCGGATGGTCTGACTTCTACGGCTGCACAATCTGCGGTGCGCCAGGCGACCGTCACAGCCCCGACCAGCTGCGGGATGATTGCTGCCGGCGCGTCGGCGCGCGAGCCGGAGCACAAGATGGTGTAGGTGGGAAAACGCATTGCGCTTCCCTAAGGCCATATCGCCATATGGCCATAATCGGCATTTGACAGAGGGGTTTCAGGGGCATTCGCGTAGCCCTCAGTGGATTCGGAGTGGCCGCCTTCAACGGGGCCGGTCGATGTGTGCCTTCCTACGGTTCCGGGTGGCCACGTGCGTTCGTCGCCCCCCCTCGCACACCGCATGGGTCGGGCTTCCACTGCTTTGACGGGCAGGAAGGCGGGGCCGGAAGCGTTGGCGCGCGGAATATCGGGGGCTTTGTGTCGGCACCAGCTGGAGGGACAGTGCTGGATCTGTTCAGGGCCGTATTGCGAGGGTGGGTGTTCGTCCGAGGGACCCGCCAGAGAACTCTAGACTGGGTTTGGAGGGGCGTGCACCCGCGGAGATTTCAGACTCGCTAGGGGCTCGGAATCGCCTGATCCCCGATCACTGAAGCATGCCGCGCCACTGCGCCCCCGTGCCAGCACGTCATATGGCGCAATGGCCGCCTCGCACATTGATCGTGTGGCCGCGGTGCGCTACGGCACGTGGGTCATTCTGTCCGGAGGCCGCCATGCTCGTCGTCAGTGTCCTTGCCCGGAAAGGCGGAACCGGGAAGTCGACCGCCGTTCGCTGTCTTGCGGTCGAGGCATTGAAGGCGGGCCGCCGAGTGGTCGTGATCGACGCAGACCCACAGCCCACATGCTTCCGCTGGGGCCAGCGCCGGGCTGCAGCGGGGATCCCGGTCCCGCTGGTGGTCGTTCCGGCGCCCGGAGGCCTCGCCGCGCAGATCGAAGGCTTCCGTGCCCAGGGCGTCGACCTCATCCTTGTGGATACGCCTCCGACGGCAACGCCCGCCGTCAACGCGGCGCTGGACTCCTCGACCGGCGCCCTGGTCGTCACCCGGCCGAACCCGGAGGACCTCGAGAGCGTGCAGGAGAGCCTCCGCGTGGCGAGTGCCCAGAAGCGGCGCACCGGCGTCATCCTGTGGCAATCGCCACCCGACAAGCGCGTCCGTGCGGTTGCCCTGGCCCGAGAAGCCCTCGTGGCCATGGGCGCTGATGTCTGTCCCACGGCCGTCTCAGCCTCGATCAGCTACCCGTATGCTTATGCAGAGGGCCTGACACCGCAGGAGCGTGAGCCGGAAGGTCGAGCGCGTGCAGAGCTGGCGGAGGTGTGGGGGTGGCTTCAGCGCTCTGGCATCATGGCCATTGGGCCATATGACGGTGGAGCTTCGAAGGTGCCGGACCAGGATGCTGGCACGCAAGCCGACGGGACGGCTAAGCGGGTTCGGGCCAAGACGTCCAGCAGGAAGGAGCTGGTCGCGTGAGCAAGCGTCCGGGAGCCCCTGTTTCATACGCAGCGTCGCTGATGGTCGAGCCACCGCGGGTCGCTTCACCCCCGTCGGCTGCACCGTCGCTGACTCCCGCACACAGGGCAGTTGGCGAGCCGGAGATGGTGCAAGTTAGGGGGCGCCGGCCTCTGGAGGATGCCGCCGATCCCTCTGTCGTCTACCTGCATCCGGCCGGCAAGAAGGCCCTGCGCCTCTACGCGGTAGAGCGGGGCGTGAAGGTCCACGACCTTCTCCTCGAGGCCATAGAGAGCTGGGCTTCCCAGAAAGGATTAGCCGGGCCTTGGCGCGTCCCGTCCTCTGGCCCGCCACGACGCCGCCGCGGGTAAGAAGCTGAAGGGGAGGCGAGGGGAGGGGAGAGGGCCCGGTGGTCATATGGCAACATGACCACGGGGTCACCTTGCCGGATAGCCTACATCTCCCGGAAGTCGGCCATCTGCCTGCCCGGTAGGGCGAGGCCCCGATGCTGGTGCACGCACCGACCAGAGCGGTCGGGAGTGGAGGCCGTTGATCCTTGAGCCGGCGGCCGGCTTGGAATGCACTGGCGGCAGCCGGCAAACCGATCGCGGAACTTGTCGGGGCAGGCATCAAACGCCCTGGCTTGGTCGCCAGATACACGATGAACAGCACCACCGAACTTGCCACGGACGGCCTGCCCCCTCCGTCGTCTACCTGCATCCGGCCGCTAAGAAGGCCTTGGGCCTCTACGCAGTCGAGCGGGGCTCGAAGATCCACGACCCTCTCCCCGAGGCGATAGGGAGTTGGGCTTCCCAGAAAGGGTTGGCCGGGCCCTGGCGCGTGCCGCCGTCGCGCCCGCCACGACGCCGCCGCGGGTAAGAAGCGGAAGGGAAGGAGAGGGCCCAGTGGTCATATGGCGACATGACCGTTCGGTCATCTGTTCCGTTGGCCACGGGCCAAATGGTGGACGTTCTTACCTTCTCTTAAGCGGCTGAAACCCTCTGGCGAGCCACGAGCCGACCAGAGCGCTGATCCATCGATCGCCGCTGACGGTGGAGCAGGCAGCGGCTGCGACCGCCGGCTTGAAATGTTCGGCAGCAGCGGGCCGTCCCACTCCGTTTCAATCGCTTCACCGCTCGCGAGGTCGCGGAATTTGGCCCGGCAGGCATCAAGCGCGCCTGGCTTGGTCGCAGATCTACCCATGGTCAGCTCCACGGACCTCGCCCTCAGAGCAAGGGAGCTTACCTCCGGAGGACGCGGCGGATCCCGCCGTCGTCCACCTGCACCCGCCGGCAAGAAGGGGCCGCGCCCCGACGCGCTTGAGCGGGGCGTATAGGTCCGCGACCTTTTCGAACTGCGCTTCCAGAAAGGACCGGCCAAGCCCTGGTTCGTGACGTCGTGGGGCCCGACACGGCGATGCCGCGGGTAAAGAGGGAATGGCAGGGGAGGGGGAGGGGGCCGCGTGGTCATATGGCAACATGACCACTCGGCCAGCCAAGGATCCGGTGCTATCGGCGGTGGGCAGTGCTGCCTGTTTCGGGGGAGCCACGGCCGATGCTGAATCACGGGCCACCAAACTGCTGTCCGGCGGTGGTCCTGACGGTGGAGCACGTGCCGGTTGCGGAGCCAGGAACCGAATGACGGCAGCCTTCCGGGGGGTTCTGACGACCCCAGGCCGGTAACCTTCAGGTGCGACCGCCGCGGCTTAGCGACACCAACTTGGGGCAACTCCGACGTCTCGCACCGCCGTGGCGTTCCCTCTTAGATCCAGCTCTCGAGCAGCCTGATCTCCCAGGGAGGGGCGTCGGAGTGCACCTCGGCGCATTTCGTTGAGATCAGGTCGGGACCGCCTGAGCCGAGAGCCTAGGCTCAGGACCCGTTAATCGGGGCTATGCGCTGAGTGGATTGGCTGATTCCATGGCGGCCGGAGGTGCTGCCATGGCTGACCTGTTTTGGCTCACGAAGGCTCAGGTGCGGCGGATCACGCCCTACTTCCCGCTCTCGCACGGGGTACCGCGGGTGGACGACCAGCGGGTCGTCAGCGGCATCCTCCACGTCATCCGTAACGGGCTGCGCTGGCGTGACGCCCCGGCCGAGTACGGGCCGCACAAGACGCTCTACAACCGCTTCATCCGCTGGAGCCGCCTAGGCGTGTTCAACCGCATCTTCGCCGGGCTTGCCGGGCGCAAAGGCGAACCGGACCGGCTGATGATCGACGCCACCCACCTCAAGGCGCACCGCACGGCCGCAAGTCTGCTCAAAAAGGGGCTGTTCCCCGCCGTATCGGGCGTACCAAAGGCGGCCTGAACTCCAAGCTCCATGCCGTCTGCGACGGTCGGGGCCGCCCCGTGGTCCTGCTCCTCTCCGAAGGGCAGATGAGCGACCACAAGGGAGCGGCCCTGAACCTCGACAGCTCGCATGTGAAAGCCCACCGCTCGGCGGCTGGCGGAAAAGGGGGGAGTGGACGCAAGCGGTCGGGCGCTCGCGTGGCGGTCGCACCTCGAAAATCCATTGCCTGGCCGATGATCGTGGCCGACCGCTCGCCTTCGCGCTGACGCCCGGCAACGTCGCCGACATCACCATGGCCCTGCCGCTGCTCCAGGCCGTGGCACGCCCCCGGCGTCTTCTCGCTGACAAGGCCTATGACGCCGAAAGCCTCCGCCGCTGGCTGAAAGACAGGCGCATCAAGGCCGTTATCCCGTCCACCGCCACCCGCACCGTGCCCTACCCACTCGACCACCGTGCCTACAAGCGCCGCAACGTCATTGAGCGCCTGTTCTGCCGCCTCAAGAACTGGCGAAGGCTGGCCACCCGCTACGACCGCCTCGCGCGAAACTACCTCGCCAGTCTCGCCCTCGTCGCTGCCGTCAGCGAGTGGACCTGAATGAGTCCCCTACCTAGTGCTTAGCAGCCTGGTCCGAACGGGCATGCATCAGGGATCTGCCCAGATGCAGCGCGGCGAATGTGACGTGGGGGGTCGATCAGGTGAGCTGGCGATGCCCTCTCGAAACCCTCACGAGAGCGGCGGACCGGAACCTCCTGAACAGCCAGATGGCGGAAGCGTCGGAATAAGCCGGGGCACCCATGCGCGTCGTGACCAAGGTCCAACCTCCGCGCCGCGTGACCAAAGTCCAAGGCCGGGCTCCTCCGCGACCAACGTCCAAGCGCTGTTACCTTCAAACCCTGCACTTCCGAGTCGTGGAGTCGCTGGTCCACCCTCGCGCTAGCGAAATCCACAGCCTGGGCCGGCCAGGAATTGGACCTTGGTCATACCGGCTTGGATACTGGTCATCCGAGGCGCCGGAGCCGAGACAGTGGCCCGCGTTAGGAAACAAGCACTTACCCCGGTTGTTCCTTTGGACCTCGGTCATGACTCAAGTAGAAGAATCTACAACTAGCTTTTCCAGTAGCTTCGATGACCAAGGTCCAAGGGCTCCATTCCCCGCCGGTTGGTGCAAAGGTCCTCCTTGTGAATGAAGGTGCGGGAGTGGCGCTTTGCGTGAGGTCCAGGAGGCTAGAAAGCTCGTAGAGGAGCATGGCAGGCTTGGTGCCATCGCCCGCTCAGACAGCCGTGGCCTCGTGGAGATCGTCGCCGCTTACGGAGCCGATGAGGAAGTCGGCATCCCGAGTTTTCTCTATTCGGGATGGGCCATGACGGCTCTCCCCCATTCCAAGATCCCGGACGATGAGGCCTGGAGGCTCGAGAACGGGCAGGTTGTCCTACTCGTAGAGCCCGGACGACGGGCAGCTCCTGGGAAAGCGGACGAATGGGTGGGGGTGCCGTACGGCCCGACCGCCCGACTCATCCTGATCTACCTCCAGACAGAAGCGTTGAGGACAGGCAGCCGCAGCGTCGAACTTGGCGGAAGCATGAACGCTTGGTTCAAGCGCCTCGACAAGAAGGCTGGTGGCAACTCCTACAACCTGGTTCGGCAGCAAGCGGAGCGGATTGCGACGTGTCGCCTCACTTTCCACAGCGAACGGAACGGCGTCCGTGCGGTACGGAACCAGTCGATCGTCGAGGAAGGGCTACTGTTTAGCGCCTCCGCGACCCACGACGAGCGCCAGTCGAGCATGTTCAGCGAAGGCGTCGTGCTCAGCGAAGGCTTCTTCAACAGCCTGAGGGAACACGCCGTTCCTCTTGAGGAGCGGGCGATACGTCACATCAGCCACTCCTCGATGGCGATCGATGTATATTGCTGGCTCGCCTACAGGCTCCATTCCATACGCCGCCCAACTCCAATCCCCTGGCCTGCCCTCCACCGGCAGTTCGGGCCCTCCTACGGAGCATTAGGAGCCTTCAAGCGGGCGTTCCTGAGCAAGGTCTTGCCCGCAGCACTGGCTGTCTATCCGGAGGCCGCGGAGAAAGGGGTGGAGGTGACCGACAAGGGGCTGATCCTCCGATACACACCGCCACCGATCGCCCCCAAGAGTCTCGCCTGACCGGGGATCGGGCCACGCGGACCGCGGATCCAGCGGGGCGGCCCCGGCGTGACGCTGGCGTTCTGCTGGAGCCATGTGCGTCGCGAGTTCTACGACCTGGCCCGGAAGAAGACGGCACCGATCGCGGCGGAGGCGCTGGAGCGGATCGCCGCCCTCTACGCCGTCGGGCCGAGATCCGCGGCCAGATACCCGAGCAGCGACGGACCACGCGGCAGGCCAGGAGCCGGCCACTGGTCGAGGACCTGTTCGCCTTGCTGGAGCAGCGGCTGGCACGCCTGCCCGGTGGCAGCCCCACGGCAGGCGCGATCCGCTACGCCCTGAACCGCGGTGCGGGATTCCAAAGGTTCCTCGAGGACGGTCGAGTGGACATGAACTCCAACACCGTCGAGCGCGCCATCCGCCCCGTGGTCCTCAGCTGGAAGAACGCCCTGTTTGCCAGCGGCGATGACGGCGGGCGCCGCACGGCTGACCTCGCCTCCCTGGTCGAGGCGTGCAAGCTGAACAGTGTCGACCCGCAGCGCTGCCTCACCGACCTGCTGACCCGCCTTGCCGATGGCTGGCCCAACAGCCGCATCGACGATGCTAATGCCCTGGTACTGGGCCAACGTGAAAGCTGACTGAGCGTCCATCGAACCCAGCAAGGGTCTGTAGCTCTCGCTTACGGTGGAGCAGACACCTAAAGCAGACCCTGAACAGCCTTTTTCCACCCAACCCGGCGCAGCTTGGCAACTCGGAGCGAACGGCAGGCCGGCGAAGCCGGCTGAGCGCGCGATGGACGATGCGGCGCCCCGGCGACGTGGTATCAGGCGGCTACGGGCCGGTTGGTGGCGTGCTCGCGATGGCTATGGGGAATCCGTCCCGTCACTCTGCTTCGTCCACCCGGGGGGGTGCGGAGCCGCGGCATGCGCTTCCGCGACCCGGCGCAGGGCTTCGGCCTCCTCATCTGACAGCGGCCGGATGCCGCGAGGGTAGCGCACCCACTCCCCCCGGTCGCAGCCCATGCGCTCCGCGATCTCGCGCAGCTCAGGCGACAGCGGCGCGTGTGCTGCCGCCAGCCCTTCCAGCCAGGCGGCGAAGCCGGGATGAACCGGCCGGCGGCCGTTAGCCATCTGGCGCACGGCGCCCGGATCGCAGCCGAGGCGACGGGCGGCGCCTCGCCGGGTCCAGCCGATCAGGTCTAGGCACTGGTTGAATCGATCGGGCGACATGCGGTGGGTAATGGCCCGGCGGCGGGGCCTGCCGCAACGCAGAAGGCCGCCCGGAGGCGGCCAGCGGCGGAGCGCGGAGCGGGACAGCGGGGGTGGGCCGAAGCCCGCCGGCACCACCTGCAACGCGGTCACGACGAGGCCCCGGTGGCGCCTGGCGCAGAACGATAGGGCGGAATCGCCGCAGCGGCGCGCACGGCCGCGCGCAGATTCAGCATGGCCAGCAACAGCGCCTCGCTTTCGGCGTCGATGAGGTTGCGAATGATGGCGCGGCCGGTGCCGTCCTCGATCACGGCCAGGAGGTAGGCGGGATCTTCTGAGCTGGTGCCGAGCGCCAGGCCGTTGCCGGCATCGTCGTTGAGGATGAGCGGAAGGCCCAGGATGGGCAGGGCGTGGCGATCCATGGTGCGGAGCTTTCGACGGGGTGGAGCAGGAGGGGAAGGAGGGGCGGTGACGGCTCCCCGCCCCGGCCCGTCAGGCGGCGCCCTTGAGGGCCGCCATGCGCTCGCCCAGCATCCACAGCGCGCGGTTGAGCTTGACGTCCTGGTCGATGCCCGTGACCTCGCGCGAGGTGACGCGGCGCGGTCGGTTGTTGCCGTCCCTGCCCCACGCCTGGAGGCCGCCGCGGATGGTATTTTCCTGCACCCGGTTAAAGGTGGTCCACAGATCGTCCAGGGCGTCCGCGACCCGGCGGGGGCGTAGGAACTGATCCGCCTGGATCGGAGTGGACACGTTGCCTTCCTCGTCGCCGAAGCGCAGCACGCGGGCCGCATCCGCGAGAGCGTGCTGTTCGTCCCGGTTGAGAGTGACGCCGGTCCAGGCGTCAGCCGCCTCGATAGCTTGGCGCGAGGCGTCCAGAACCTCGAAGCTGCCTTCGATCACCTGGCGCACCACGTCGCCTTTGTGCGGCACCTTCACTGAGCGTTCCGGCCCGTCCGACACCACCATCCCATTCAGGCAGGCGAGGCGGAACACGCCCGCGGTGACGTGGTAGGCGCTGGTTCCGTCGTGCGAGTTGATGAGCACGACCTCGGGGAAGGTCATGCCGAGGCGGCGCGGCTGGTTGGCCTGGCCCTCGTGGCGGAAGCGGATGAGGTGCTTGGTGTGGCCGCTGCGTTCGGCGTCGCGCGGGCGGGTCTGACGGGCCAGCACGGGGGCGAAGCCCTCGCGCCGTAGGCCTGCGATCACGTCCGCGGTCGGGATGTAGGCGTAGCGCGCGGAGCGGGAGGAATGGGCCTCGGTCGCGAAGGCGGACGGGGCGAGCTGCATCAGCTCTCCGTCGGACAGCGGGCTGGCGCCCATCGCGGCGCGGGTAGAGCCGAAGGAACGAGAGGAACGGAAGAACGACATTGGAGAGCGCCTTTGCTCTAGCCACCGAGGCATTGCGTCTCGGCTGAAAGGGACATTACACCCCCTTCCCCCTGCCGTCAACATTTTAAAAGTTTAAAAGTCATAAATCTGGTCGCGAGTTCGTGAGGTGTTGGGAGAGCCAGCGCCGGGCCGCTCCGCGGCCGGGGTATCTCGCCCGCGCACGATCAGGCGCCCGGTCTATAAGGAAACTTCGCTTCCAGCAGCTCCATGATCACGGCTTGCGCGGTGACGGTGCGGCCGGTCGCGGCGGTGCGCCTGGCGCCTTCCTCAACGAGTTGTGCGAGCTGGCCGCGAGGGATGCGGAGCGTGACTTGCACGGTGTCGCCGGGCGAGGGCCGGCCGGGGCGACGCTTGGCAGCGGGCGCGTCGTCCGCATCGTGCGGAACGGACGCGGCAGCGGTGCGGGGCATGTGGGCAAACCTTCTGCAAAGCCCTTCCCGTTAACTTCGAAACTTTAAAACTTCAACTGCCGGCGTCCAGGGCAAGGCGGATGCTGAACAGGCACGCGAAGGCCGCGACGGTGGGGATCCCCGTGACGGATGCGAGCAGCCGTCGCAGCGGCCCGCGGCCGAGAAAGATCACGGCCAGCAGCAGGCGAAGAACCAAGGCGCCGAAGCGCCACAGCGCCATGAAATTCTGACACCGTGGGACGCCTCACGAGCGCGGCCCGGTCGGCGCCACCGGGGGCGGCGCCTCATCCAGCCATAGCGGCACGGCGCAGGCTCGCCGGCCGGTCGGGTCGGCCCACACCGAGCGCCCCTCGCACCGCGCCAGCAGGCCCACCAGGTCGTTGCGGCGGATCGCGTCGGCCCAGGCTTGGGCCGAGGTGGACCCTTCCGACAACGCGGCGCGGATCACGCCCGAGGCGGCGCGCACTTCCGCCGCTTCCTTGGACCGTCCCCACAGATACCCTCCGCCGAGCGTGGCCAGCAGCAGCACCGCGGCGCCGACACCCGAGACCACCGCGAGCCGGCGGGACTGCCCGGCCGCCAGACGCACGAAGTCGGCCCGGCACGCCTGCACGAGCTGGCGCGTCATCTCGGCCCGTGCCTTGGCGTCCAGCGGTTCCCGACTGGCTTCCATGCGGGCCTGTAGCG
>NZ_BDLP01000128.1:0-11580 GCF_001950415.1 Roseomonas sp. TAS13 | reverse complement strand
CGGACCTGCAGGCGGTGAAGGCGGTCAACGGCGTGCCGGACAAGCTCCAGTCCTGCCACACGGCCACGGTCGGCGGCTACGTCGTGGAAGGCCACGTCCCTGCCTCCGATGTCCGCCGCCTGCTGGCATCGCCGCCCTCTCGGCTCCGGCTCTTCCGGGATCCGCCCTGGCTCAGCCAGCCGTCGGGCGGGCGATGCCCCGCGAGTTCAATCTCGCGATCGAGCACGTGTCGTTAAACATCACCGGCCGCAGCCGCCCGGCCATCGCGGTCAACCGCTCCGTTCCGGCCCCCGTCCTCCGCTTTCGCGAGGGCGAGGAGGTAATCATCAACGTCGCCAACCGGCTCCGCGAAGAGACGTCGATTCACTGGCACGGCCTGATCCTTCCGAGCAGTCAAGACGGCGTGCCGGGCATCAGCGATGGCTTTCAGGGCATCGCGGCAGGACAGACGCACCAGTACCGCTTCCCACTCGTGCAGTCGGGCACGTACTGGTACCACAGCCATTCCGGGACGCAGGAGCAGGCTGGCCTCTACGGTCCGCTGGTCATCGATCCGGTGCGCCCCGACCCTTACGGCTACGACCGGGACTACATCATCCAGCTCTCCGACTGGACAGACGAGAACCCGCACCGCGTCATCCAGAACCTCAAGCGCGACGCGGGCTACTACAACTACAACAAGCGCACCGCGGCGAGCCTCGCCAACGAGCTCGCGCGCGCCCCGAACGCACAGGCGCGCGAGGCCATCATCCGCGACCGGCTGATGTGGGGCGACATGCGGATGGACCCGACGGATATCGAAGACGTCACGGGCTACACATTCCTGGTCAACGGCCGGACGCCCGAGCAGAACTTCACTGCGGTCTACCGTCCCGGCGAGACGGTTCGCCTGCGCTTCATCAACTCCGGCGCCATGAGCCACTTCGACGTGCGCATCCCCGGGCTGGAGATGACCGTTGTCCAGGCGCACGGCAACAACGTGCAGCCGGTGGCTGTGGACGAGTTCCGCATCGCCCCAGCCGAGACCTTCGACGTGCTCGTGCGCCCCGCGGGCGGGCGCCAGTTCCAAATCCTGGCGGAGTCCATGGGCCGCCAAGGCTTCGCGAGCGCCAGCTTGGCCACCCAGAACGGTTTACCGATGATGCCGCTGCCCCCGCACCGCGAGCGGCCGCTGCTGACCATGGCCGATATGGGCGGCAACTACGGGCCCAAGGGCCTGGACCGCGGCACCCTGCGTCCCGAGACGGACCGGCCCGGCCAGATCGCCCCCATGGAATCCATGGACATGGGCGGCATGGACCACTCGGGGATGTCCGGCATGGGTTCCAGCAGTGCCCAGGGCGGCATGCAGGGCATGGATCACTCCAACATGCCGGGCATGGGCCGCTCGTCGTCCCTGGCACGGGATCCGGGCTTCCGCTTTGCCGTCGCGGACCTTCCGGTAGGTTCCGTGCCGGGCGCGGGCCTTTTCCGGTTGGCCCAGGCGAGCCAAGGCTCCATGCAGGGCATGGACCATTCGAACATGCTCGGCATGGACCACTCCAGCACGCCAGGGATGGACCACTCGAGCATGCCGGGCATGGGGCGGCCGCAGGGAGGTCAGCAGCCCCGGCCGCAGCGGCAGCAGGGGCGCCAGGGCCAGCAGCCCGCGCAGCGGCGCGACCAGCGTGGCGCCGCCCCAGCTGCGCCGGACCACTCGGCGATGGGCCACGGCGCGCCGGGCACCGGCCAAGTGGGTCAGGTCGATACTTCCGCGGCCAGCGCGCATGCGGGCCACGGGGGGATGGCGCCGCCCGACCCGTTCGCGGTGAACACCGGGGCGCCTCCGGGCACCCGTGTCCTGACATACCGCATGCTCCGGGCGCTCTCGAATCCCTACCCGGTACGCGAGCCCAACCGCATCATTGAGGTGCGCCTTACCGGCAACATGGATCGCTACTTTTGGGCCATTAACGGCAACCGCTTCAGCGAGGCGCAACCAATCGTGCTGAACCTCGGCGAGCGGGTCCGGATGCGGTTCATCAACGAGACCATGATGAGCCACCCGATGCACCTGCACGGCGTCTGGATGCAGCCGCAGGTGGGCAACGGCGCCCAGAACCCGCTGCTGCACACCATCAGCGTCAAGCCTGGCAGCACACTCGATGTGGATGTGGAGGCGGATGCCGAGGGCGGCTGGGCCTTCCACTGTCACATGCTCTTCCACATGGAGACCGGGATGATGCGGAAGGTCGAGATCCGACGTCAGCCGCGCGTCGCGTCTAACGGCTGATCACGAAGGACCGACACCCGATGCGACTTACGACCAAGGCGGCCGCCCTTCTCACGACCCTGCTCGGCTTCACCCTGGCCGGCGGGGCGTCGGCCCAGCAGGCCGCCTCCCAGAACGCGGTACACGATCCGGGCGCGCACGGCGCCTCGTCCCACGAGGTCTACTTCGGCGCCGTCCTTTTCGAGAAGCTCGAATGGGGCGTCGGCCTCAACGGCGCACCGAATATTGCGCGCTGGGACGGTCAGGCTTGGTACGGCACCGACTACGACAAGGTCTGGATCAAGACGCAGGGCGAGCTTGAGCGCGGGCGCCGCGCCGAGAATGCCGAGATTCAGCTGCTCTACTCCCGCCTCATCGGGTACTTCTGGGACTTCCAGGCGGGTGTCCGCTACGACCCGCGTCCGCGGCCGGACCGCACCTACGGCGTTATCGGCATTCAGGGCTTGGCCCCGGGCCTGTTCGAGGTGGACCTCCAGGGCTTCGTGAGCGAGAGGGGCGACCTCTCGGCGCGGCTTGAGCTCTCTTACGACGTCTACGTCACCCAGCGGCTTGTGCTGCAGCCGAACCTGGAGGTGAACGTCGCTGCCCAGCGCGTGCCGGAACTCGGCATTAACAGCGGGTTCAATGACATAGAGGCGGGTTTCCGCCTCAGGTACGAGTTCACCCGCGAGGTCGCGCCCTATGTCGGCGTGAACTACACAAGGCGCTTCGGCGAGGCCGCCAAGTACGCTCGCGCTGAGGGGGGGAAGGCCGAGGGTATTGAATTCGTCACCGGCATTCGTCTGTTCTTCTGAACGGGCCCGTCGAATGAATGCTTGCTGCGAGGACGAAGGTTCCGTCGGAGGGCCGCGTTGACCGAGCGTCCTGGAAGCGACGGTTCCCGCGGAGTGCCCGCCCCCAACCTTCCACCTATGTCGGGAGAGGGGCGACACGTTCTCGTCGTCGAGGACGATGGGGAACTGCGCAAGCTCCTGCTCACCCTTCTGCGCCGCAGCGGGTTCCGCGCCAGCGGCGCCCGCGACGGCATCGAGATGCGACGCCTCTTGGCATCGGCCCAGGTGGACCTCGTGCTGCTCGACATCATGCTGCCGGGTAAGTCGGGGTTCGAGCTCTGCCGGGATCTCCGTGCCGAGGGACGGATCCCGGTCATCATCCTGACCGCCCTGGCCGAGGCATCGGACCGCGTTGTCGGGCTGGAGCTGGGGGCGGACGACTTCGTTGTGAAGCCAGCCGACCCCCGGGAGCTGGTCGCCCGCATCCGGGCTGTCCTCCGCAGGGCCGAGGGCCCTGAGGATAACGCGGGCGGTAAGGGCCGTGAGGTGGCGCACTTCGCCGGGTGGTCCCTGGATACCCGGCGTCGCGAGCTTCTCAGGCCGGACGGCGTCGCGGTCGAGCTGACCAGCGGCGAATATGACCTCCTCCTGGCGTTCGTGGAGCGGCCGCAGCGTATCCTGACGCGGGACCAGCTCCTGGACATCGCCCGGAACCGCCCCTACGGCGGGCTGGACCGCTCGATGGACGTCCAGATCAGCCGGCTGCGGGCCAAGCTCGGATCCAGGCCCCACGAGGACGGGGAGCCGGGCCTCATCAAAACGGTCCGTGGCGTAGGATACCTGCTGTCGAGCCCCGTGGATTGGTCTGGGTGAGAAGGTTCCTCCCCCAGTCCCTTGCAGCACGGACCCTGGCGACCCTGACAATTGGCTTCGCGGTGCTCTTCGCCGCCATGGTCGGCATTCACGACGTGCTGCTCCGCCATGCCGTGGAGCGGGGGACCGAGGAGCTGCTAGCCCAGCGCCTGGCGACGATCCTGGATGCTGTAGCATCGGCACCGGAGGGCGACAGGGACCGGATCGCCCATGCCCTGTCGCGGGCGGACCTGGAGGTGCACTGGCGCCGCGACGCGGCCCCCACCCCCGAGCACCCCTCTCGCGAGGAGTGGCCGACCGTCGCGGCCCGAACAGCGGCCCTGAGCGGCGTGGCGACCGAGTTGCGCGTGCGCCCCGGACGCTACGAGGCCGCGTCGGACCGGCTCGTCGGCATCGGAGCGGTGGCCCGCCTACAAGACGGCTCCTGGCTGGAGGTGGAGCTCGCCTCCTTCACCGTGTTATCGGCCGATCAGGGCGTGCTGCACTCCTACGCGGCTACCGTCGGCTTAGCCCTTCTCCTGGCTGTCGGCTTCGCGGCCCGTTCTGTCTCGGCGCCGGTCTCGGCGCTGGCGAAGGCCGTTTCCCGCCTCGACCCCGAGGGCGAGCCGCCAGCCCTCTCTGCTTCCGGCCCGCGCGAGGTCCGCCAACTCGCGGAGGCGCTGACCGACATGTCCATGCGGACCCGTGACGCTTTCCGCCAGCGGACCCTGGCGCTCGGCGCGCTCTCTCACGACCTGATGTCGCCGATCGCCCGGCTGCGTCTCCGGGCCGAGGATCTGCCGGAGGAGGTTCAGCAGCCGATACGACGCGATCTGGCCGAGATGGAGACGATGGTCTCCGACGTCCTCGCCTACCTCCGAGGCGGGCACGGCGGTGAAGCCGTCCTGCCGCTGTCGATCGCGGCGCTCGTCCGCACCGTGGCCGACGAGTTTGCCGATGCGGGGACGCCGGTCGAGGAAGGGCGCATTGACGACGCCGTTGCCCCGGGGCGCCGGGTCGCCATCAAGCGGGCAGTGACGAATCTGGTCGCGAACGCCGTTCGGCACGGGCGCGATCCATGGATCGAAGTCGAAGCGCTCCCCGACGCAGTGTTGGTGCGGGTGGGCGACCGCGGACCCGGCATACCGCCCGAAGACCTCCCCAGGGTGACTGAGCCGTTCTTCCGGGGGGACCGCGCCCGTACCGCGGGCGGCGGCAGCGGCCTGGGCCTCTCGACCGCCCAGGCCATCGTCGAAGCCCACGGAGGGCATCTTGCCGTCGAGAGTGCGCTCGGGCGTGGGACCGTGGTCACCCTGACCCTTCCTCGCTGGCCGCAGGGCGCCGACGACGGCCAGCCAAGTAATAAAACGATGTAATCCGGCGCCCGCCGGACAGCCGCTGCACGGCGTTAGGGCCAGGCGGATCGGCGCCGGTTCCGGGGCACGTGTCGCGGTACCCCGTGGCAGGAAGTTCTCCCTGAATCGCTAAACTGCGCCGCATAAACAGCGAGGAAGGACGAGCCCGATGTTGACAAGAGGTCACGCTATTCAGGCCACTGCGGCGGCCGCGGCAGCGCTCCTATGGGCTGGCGCCGCGTCGGCCCAGAGCGCCGCGGGCCAGCAAGCCGGTCACCAGGGGGCCTCGGCGGGGTACCATGCTGCCATGGAGGCCATGAACCGCGACATGGCGGCCCAGCCTATGACCGGCAACGCCGACCATGACTTCGCCAGCATGATGGCGCGGCATCACCAGGCCGCCATCGACATGGCACGGGTCGAAGTCGAGCACGGGCGTGATCCCGAGATGAAGCGTAAGGCTCAGGAGATGATCCAGAAGCAGCAGCAGGACATCGCCGAACTGAGGACCTGGATGTCACGGCACCCGGCCCGCTAGGACTTTCGCGGCCCACGGCCCACGGTCTGCGGCTCTGGGCGGTTGTCGCTGACTGGCCGGACGCCATGCCTGGGCTAACCGGCCCGCGCACGCCGCGGTCGCACCTCCAAGGAAATAGAGATGAGCTACCTCCGCTTCGGCGCGATGATCCTGGTGTCCACGGTCGTCATGTTCGGGCTTATGTACCTGAACACCTACGCATTTGAGCATGTGTTCTACAGCCAGACGCGGACGTGGATGGCCCTCATGATGGGCGGGGCGATGGCCGTCATCATGATGCTGTTCATGCTGAAGATGTATCACAGCAAGCGCGCGAACCTGGCCATTGTCGCAGGTGGGGCGGTCGTGTTCGCCGCGTCACTCTTCCTGGTTCGCAGTCAGGCGACGGTCGGTGATGTGGATTACATGAAGGCCATGATCCCGCACCACTCCATCGCCATCATGACTAGCGAGCGCGCCCATATCCGCGACCCGCGCGTGCGACGCTTGGCAGACCAGATCATCGAGGCGCAGGTCCGCGAGATTGGGGAGATGAAGCAGCTGATCGCCGACCTTGAACGCAATCCGACCGCTCCAGGGGCGCCGGACCTGGAGCCGCGGGTGGCAAGCGCGGCTATAACAGGACGGTAACGTCGGAACGGGCGCTTCCGCTCCTCCGGACGCCCTCCCCCTCTTGCCTAGGCCGCCCCGTAGCGGAAGCCGGAGCGTGGACGCTTGCCCGGAATCTAAGCGCGCAGGTCTCTCCCCTTGACCTTGCCACAATGGGAAGCCCCACCTCCCGGCGACTGTCGTGGAAAGGGGAATACCCATGCGCTTCATCGTCGAGAACATGCACTGCGAAGGCTGCGCCAAGGGCGTGACTGCCGTGGTGAAGCAAGCCGACCCTTCAGCACAGGTCGAGGTCCGGCTCGAAGACAAGTCGATTTCCATCAACGGCGGCCGCCTTGGCGGCGAGGCGCTTCGAAGCGCCCTGTACACGGCAGGCTGGAAAGCCGCCGGAATGGCTGGTTGACTGTAGGCGGGCGTCGGCCTGCAGCGGAAATAAATTGGTGCGCGATTGCCGCTGCCGCACTGCGGTGTCCCGCCTAATCATCCTGCAAGGCTTCCGCCGTCATCCCAGTCGCGGAATCGCCTCTACAGGAGAGACCATGCTTTCACGATTTGCCTTCCTTCGGAACGGCGCGCTCGCTGCGGCCTTTGCCGTCCTGATGGCTCCCGGTGCTGCGTCCGCGCATGCGATGCTGCACTCCTCCGATCCAGGCGACGGCGCAACCCTCAACTCGTCTCCGCGCGCGCTGCACCTGATGTTCACCGAGGAGTGCCGCGTGACGTCGCTGCGCCTGCTCGACGAGGCCGGGAAGGAGCGGCAGATCCGCCGTGAGGGCGGGCGGGAGGCGGCGAGCCACGCGACCGCGACCGTTCCCTCGTCGCTCCCGCCGGGAGCCTACCGGATCGAATGGCGGGCCATGGGCGGCGACGGCCATGTCATGAGCGGCGCAGTGCGCTTTGCCGTGACATCTTCGCGGTGATCTTGGAGCTGCTCGGGCCGGAGCCGGACTTTTACCGGGCGCTCTCGGCGGCGTGGCGCATCGCCTTCTACGTCACCTGCTTCGGGGCCGCTGGGCTGGGCGTCTTTGCCATCGGCTTCAGCCGCCTACAGACGCCCCAGGACGCCGCTTCGTGCCGTCGCCTGACCCGGACCATGGTGGCACTGGGCTTGGCGTCCAGCCTACTCTGGCTGGCAACGCAGGTTGCCTTGGCGTCGGACGGGGATCCGTTCGACGCTGAGGTCTGGGACATGATGGTCACCTCCCGTCCGGGGATCTCCGTCCTGATCGCCTGGACGGGCTTGCTCGCGGTGGCGGTTGCTACCTGGATGGGGCAGCCGAGCCTCGTCGTCGGCGCCGCAGGTATCCTGACGATTGCAGCCAGCTTCACAGCCGTCGGCCATACGACGCAGCACCAGCCACGGTGGCTCCTCGCGGCAGCCCTGGTGACGCACCTCGTTGCGGTCTCCTTCTGGTCCGGCAGCCTCTGGCCGCTCGCTCTGGCCTCTAAGCGGGGCGGTCCGGAGGCGGCACGGCTGGTCGAGGGCTGGGCTAGGGCCGCCACTTGGCTCGTGGGTGGCCTGGTTCTCGCCGGGGCGCTGCTGGCGTGGCTTCTCGTGGGCAGCCTCGAGACCCTGCTAACCACGGCGTATGGCTGGGCTTTGATGACCAAGCTGGCGCTGGTGGGCGTCCTGCTCGGCTTCGCGGCATGGCACCGCTTCCGGCTGACGCCTGCCCTTGCGGCCGGCACTCCCGGAGCGGGAAGGCGTCTTGCTGTCTCCATCGGGTGGGAGATCGCGGTCATGGTCTTGGTGTTCTGGGCCGTGGCCGAGATGACGTCCACCAGCCCCCAGGGCGAGGGATAGCTTCCAGCGGTGCCGCGCCTATTCCCTCCCGGTCCAGGCCCTGGACGTGGTGAAGGCGCGGCACCGCGGAATCCGGCCCCACTCACTGGCAGCACGCTGCGTCGGGGAAGGTAAAGCGGCTACTATTGCTCTTCCGGGCGACGTGCCATCAGCGCCATGCGGGTATCCGCACCGGAGTTTGGTGGCAGCAAATTCAGACCCGGAGGGCGCGTCCGAGCTTGCGTCGGTTGGTAGGTCTGCCGACGTGATCGCTTACGCCAATTTCCATGTGCAGCCCCGGGGTTCCACTCCAGTACATGGCAGCGCCAGCCGTTGGCGGTTTACAGCGTTGTCCTATGTGAATCTGGCGGCGGCTTAAACGAAGTTCGCGCAGTTCCCTGTCCGCTCAGTCCACAGGTAGACACTACATCATTTTGTTGCACGGTGATCCGCTGTTCGACTGAGCCGTTCTCATTGGCCGGTCACTGCGGGGGCTTGGAACTGCCTACCCTGCCCGGCCGGTACATTCCTCATCGTGCAAGGAAAACGCTATGGCACATAATCCGCAGCACTTTGGGCTGAGCAGTGGCCGCGATTTCCAGAGAGCGTTCGGTGACTATGACTTGCGCATTGGACAGGCGCACTTCGACTTTTTCTCCGGGTCAGACGCCATGGACGTTCAGTTTGGCCGAGCCAACGCGGACATCCTCCTCGGCAATGCTCAGAACGATGACCTGCTCGGCGGTCGCGGAAGCGATGTCCTCGTCGGCGGTGCGGGTATGGATCATATAGATGGAGGCAAAGGCAACGACCTCCTGATTGGTGGCGACGCCGCCGACGGGCTTCGGGGAGCGGACGGGCGAGACTACCTCAGCGAAGGGGTGGGCCACGGCGACCTCGAGGGCGGCGCTGGAAACGACGTGCTCTCCGGTGGGCTGGGCGGCGATGCGTTCATCGTCGACCCTACCAGCGGCCACGACATTGTCGTCGACTTCCAGGCTGGGCCTGGCATCCTCGATCACATCGCGTTCCGCGAGATCACGCCGGAGGAGCTGACGTTCCAGGACACGGCTGCTGGTGTGAAGATTAGCTGGGCGGATGGAGAGGGCTCGGTGCTGCTGGCGGGTATCGAGAAGGCGGATCTCGCCCAGGACGATTTTATGTTTGCGGATGACCGCTATCTTCTCCAGCCCACCAGTGCCGACGCGGACCACGTATCCGCCGTCAGCTTCGCGAAGGATGAGGGCTTCAACCTTTCCGCGCCGGACATCACCGACAGCACGACGCCCGCCACCACCATCCACTTCGACGAGTTCAATGTGCAGATCGGCGCTGCGCAGGCGGAGGCCCTTGCGGGCACGGACGCGCGCGACTTCTACTTCGGTCTCGGGGGAGATGACCGGCTGTCAGGGGCAGCCGAGGACGACAACCTCACCGGTGATGCCGGAAACGACACTCTGGACGGCGGCATGGGCCAGGACCACCTAGTAGGCGGCGCCGGGGACGATCAGCTCTTCGGAGGTGACCAGGCCGACAACCTCATGGGCGAGGACGGGAAGGACACCCTGTACGCCGGTGCCGGTCACGACATGCTCGAGGGCGGGGGCGGCGACGATGTCCTGAACGGCGGGGACGGTGCCGACGCCTTCATCGTGTCTCCCGACAGCGGCAACGACGTGGTCACAGGTGGCTTTGATGCAGGCCCCGGCGCTTTCGACCACATCGCCTTCCGTGACATCACGCCCGATGAGGTCACGATGGCCGACACGACTGGTGGAGTGCTGGTCAGCTGGACCACGGATCAGGGAACCGGGTCTCTGTTGCTCGAAGGCCTTACGAAGAGCGAGATGGCTCAGGACGACTTCATGTTCAATGCAGATGCAGGTACAAGCGGAGCTTTTGTGAACGATCCCGCCATTACGGATGAGGGCTCGTTGTACCTCTTCCGGGACGGAACCACGACCACTGATGTGCAGCAGGACTACCTGTTGGCCTAGTTCGCTTAGCGGCCCTGCGCCGCAGTGCGTGGCGCAGGGCCCGCGACCGGGGCACCAGGGAAGCCCGCCGGATTCCGCACCCAATCACCTGGAGTTCTCTCCTCCAGGACGAGTCTGGCGTCCCTGCAAAGCGTGCTCCCGTTCCGGCCAAGTGCTCTTAATAAACGCCAGCACCGTGCGGATCTCGGCGTCGGTCAGAACGTCGCCGAAACTAGGCTTATCGTGCGTTGGTTCCCGGCCAGAGGGGCAGGTTGGCCCGAACTGGCTGGGTTTTCGGATGGGCGCCGCGGAACGGGGCGGGGCCGCGCCCTCCCCGGCTGTGCCCGACGCGCGTCCGGGCGGCGGGCATGATCCTCTGGCCGGCACACCTCCCGCTAGTCAGGGCTGACGGGGTCGTCATGTCTCCCGCCCGAGCGTCCACTGCACCCTCGTGGGCGGACATCGAAGCGGCCCGCTGGAGCTCGTCTGCTACGGCGTGGTCTGGCCGAAAGCGGCAATTCCGCTTCCGGGCGGAGTACATGGCGAAGCGGCCATCCAGGGGCGGGCGATCCTCGGCCGCTTTCGACCCTGAGCGGACCTACATTTCCCCGGCAGGACGAACGGCCGTAGCTGCGGTAATGTAGAACAATGCGTCGCCGCCCATCCTCCCGCTTACTCATCCTGAACCCTGATGGTGCAGTTCTCCTGTTCCGCTTCGTTCACAAGGGAGATGCTCTTGCTGGGTTGAGCTACTGGGCCACACCTGGCGGTGGCCTCGAAGATGACGAGACATTTGAAGAAGCCGCCATCCGCGAGCTGTTCGAGGAAACAGGCATCCGGAATGTCGATCTTGACCGCGATGTTAGCCGACGGGAGTTTGTCCTTCGCCTCCCAAGCGGCGAAGAGGTGATGGCTGAAGAGCGCTTCTTCCTGATACGGCATGATGGCTCCGCCTTGTCACGCGAAGGATGGACCGAAGCAGAGGTCAAGGTGATGGCCGACCACCGATGGTGGTCGAGGGATGATCTCGCTCGAACGACCGACAAGATTTTCCCGGAGAACATCCTGGCAATGCTGCCATCTCAGGGATGAGATGCACCCTGTCTATGACCGCCTTCCATCCCATGCGGCTATGTGTCGCTCGGAGTGGGCGATTTCCGCTTCCCGGAAGGCGATAAGACCACGCGAATGGCCGGGTTGGGCGCGAAGCCGCCGATCTGGCCTCCCCTGAACATGTGCCGCGCGCCGGTCCTCGCGCCACTTCTCCTCCTGCGCCACGCCGGCCTGCACCAGCACGAGCCGTACCGGCGGCCCCGGCGGCTCCGGGCCGGAGAGGAGCCACGCGCCGAAGGCGGCGAGGGCCAGGGCCGCGGCCCCGCCCGCGAGCCAGGCCCGGCGGCGGTCGGGGAGGACCGGGAGTCC
>NZ_BDLP01000127.1:0-11601 GCF_001950415.1 Roseomonas sp. TAS13 | reverse complement strand
CGGCGACGGGGCCGATATCGGCCTCCCGCGCGCGGTCGAGGACGTGGACGATCATCGGCTTGCCGTGGATGTCGGCGAGCGGCTTGTCCGGCAGGCGGGTGGAGGCCATCCGGGCGGGGATCAGGACGAGCGGGCGCACGGGTTGTGAGACGGGCCTTGGACGATTAAGGTCCGGGCGCTTGTAATGGAGCCGGGGGGCAGGCGCAAACCAGGGCCTGAACGGGTTTCGCGCAGGCCGTCCGGTCGCATCCCCCCGGCCTTCCCGATGGAGGCCGTGCCGGGGGCGGGCCGGGAGGCCTGGCCGGGGCCCGGGGTGGGGATTGCGCCGCCGACGCGGCCCGCGCGGGCGCGGCAACAACGATAAAAGGGAACGACGGGGCGATGAGCCTGGAGGGGAACAAGGCGTTTGCGGCGATCCTGACGGCGGGCGTCGTCTTCGGAGTCGCCGGTTTCATCGGCAGTGTCGTCGTTTCCCCGCACCGGCTGGAGAAGCCTGCGATCCAGATCGGCGACGCGCCGGCCGAGGCCGGTGCCGCGGCGCCCGCACCCTATGAGGTGCCGCCCGTCGCGTCGCTGCTGGCCAATGCCAATGCGGAGACGGGCAAGACCCTGGTGCAGCGGCAATGCAGCGCCTGCCATGTCTTCGAGAACAACGGGCGCAACGGGGTGGGGCCGAACCTGTACGGCATCGTCGGGCGGCACCACGCGGTGGAGCCCGGGTTCAACTATTCCCCGGCGAACAAGGCGCTTGCCGACAAGGTCTGGGACTACGAGGCGATCAACCGCTTCATCTCGGCGCCGGCCAAGGCGATGCCGGGGACGCGCATGGCCTATGCCGGGCTGAGCAGCCCGCAGCAGCGGGCGGATGTGCTGGCCTATCTGCGGACGCTGTCGGACAACCCGCCTCCCCTCCCCACCCCCTGACGGTGCCCGACATGCCCGTGCTTCCCGAGAGCTTCGTCGCCGCCGCCCAGGCGGGGGCCGACCTGGCGGGGGCGGCGATCCGGCCGCTCTTCCGCTCGGCGCTGCTGGTGGAAGCCAAGGGCGACGCCAGCCCGGTGACCGAGGCGGACCGGCGGGCGGAGCTGGTGCTGCGCGAGCACCTGCTGGCGGAGTTTCCCGAGCATGGGGTGATCGGGGAGGAGCATGGCTCCGTGCGGCCCGAGGCCGAGTGGGTCTGGGTGCTGGACCCGATCGACGGGACGCGGGCCTTCGTCACCGGGCGGCCGCTGTTCGGCACGCTGATCGGGCTGCTGCACCGGGGCAGGCCGGTGCTGGGGGTGATCGACCAGCCGGCGACGGGGGAGCGCTGGACCGGGATCACGGGGCGGCGGACGGAGTTCCGCGGCGGCCTCGGCGGGACGGTGGGGTGCCGGGCCTGTCCGGCGCTGTCGGCGGCGGAGCTGGCGATGACCAGCCCCACGATCTTCCGGCCGGAGGAATACGCGGCGCGGGATGCGCTCTGCGGCGCCGTGCGGCGGGTGAGCTGGGGCGGGGACTGCTACAGCTATGGCCTGCTGGCGCTGGGGCTGATCGACGTGGTGGTGGATTCCACGATGAAGCCCTGGGACTGGGCGGCGCTGGTGCCCATCGTGGAGGGCGCGGGCGGGCGGATCACGGACTGGCACGGGCGGCCGCTGTCGCTGGAAGGCGACGGCACGGTGATTGCCGTGGGGGATGCGGCGCTGCTGTCGCAGGCGGGGCGCATCCTGGGTTCATCGCCCGGTTGATGCCGGCCCCGGCCCCATGGCGGGACCGGAGGGTGGCTGCGTTCAGGCTTCCCAGCGGCGGCGGGAGCGCATGCGGTCCACCGCCTTCTTCGCCTTTGCGTCGAGATGGGCCAGGAGCTCGTCCGGCGAGCGGCGCAGGCGGTTCAGCCCGTTGCGCAGCATCTGGCCGCCATTCTTCACGGCGTCGCTGAGGCTCTTCGTGGCAGGTTGTTCCTCGGCCATCGGGGCACTCCTATGATGTCTCCGCCGGGGCTCGGCGGCGGGTTCAGGGGGGTCGGGATGGTTGGCTGGCCCGGCGATGTCCCCTGGCGGGGGAATGGCGCCGTGCCAGGATGGAACATTGCAGTGCGGCATTCGGTTTCGGGGGCGGATGAAATTCCTCGCCACGCCGCCGGTGCCCGGCGGCGCCCCCCTCCCTGGAATCCCCTTTGGGGCGAATGACACGATATGCCATGCGGGGAGAGGTTGAGGGCGGGGCGGGAAAGCCGCATCTTCCCGCGATGTTCAGACGAGACCTGCTCGCCACCGCCCTGACGACCGCCGCCCTGCCGGGCCTGGGGTCACGTGCCGCCCTGGCCCAGGGCGCGGCGACCCCCTCCCCGGCCCCCGCCTCCGGCGCGGCGGTGCGGCGGGTGCATGGGCTGTCGCTGCTGGGCGATCCTTCGCTGCCGCCGGATTTCGCGCACTGGCCCTGGGTGAACCCCGAGGCGCCGAAAGGCGGCGAGATGGTGCGGACGGCGCTGGGTTCCTACGATTCCTTCAATCCCTTCATCCTGCGCGGCACGTCGGCGGTGGGGATCGGGCTGCTCTACGAGACGCTGCTGATGGACAGCTCGGACGAGGCCAGCGCCGCCTATGCGCATCTCGCGAAGCTGGTGGAGGTGCCGGCGGACAACCGCTGGGTGGCCTTCGAGCTGCGGGAGGAGGCGCGCTGGCATGACGGGAGGCCGCTGACGGCGGCGGACGTGGCCTGGACCTTCGCCACGATCATGGAGAAGGGGCATCCGCGCTTCCGTGCCTACTGGGCCGATGTGGCGGAGGCGGTGGCGGAGGGCGAGCGGCGGGTGGTCTTCCGCTTCCGCAACGCGGACAACCGCGAGCTGGCGCAGATCATCGGGCAGATGCCGGTGCTGCCGAAGCATTGGTGGGAAGGGCGGGATTTCGCGCAGCCTTCGCTGGAGGTGCCGCTGGGCTCGGGGCCGTACAAGGTGGAGCGCTTCGAGGCGGGGCGCAGCATGGTGCTGTCGCGGGTGAAGGACTATTGGGGCCGCGACCTGCCGACGATGAAGGGGCTGCAGAACTTCGACGTGCAGCGCTTCGAGTATTTCCGCGATCCCACGGTGGCCTTCGAGGGGTTCAAGGCGGGGCAGATCGACTTCCGGCAGGAGAACATCGCGCGTTCCTGGGCCACCGCCTATGATTTCCCCGCCGTGCAGCGGGGGCTGGTGAAGCGGGACGAGCTGCACCACGAGATGCCGGTGGGGATGCAGTGCTTCGCCATGAACCTGCGGCGGCCGATCTTCGCCGACCGGCGGACGCGGGAGGCGCTGGGGCTGGTCTTCGATTTCGAGTGGATGAACGCCAACCTGTTCTACAACTCCTACAAGCGTGCCTATTCCTATTTCAACAACACCGAGCTCGCCTGTTCCGGCCTGCCGGAGGGGCGTGAGCTGGAGATCCTGCAACCCTATCGCGACAGGCTGCCGGCGGAGCTGTTCACGCAGCCCTTCAAGATGCCGGTGACGGATGGCAGCGGCAACAACCGCGACAACCAGCGCCGCGCGCTGGATCTACTGCGGCAGGCGGGCTGGGTGGTGCGCGACCGGCAGATGGTGAACGCGCAGGGGCAGAAGCTGAGCTTCGAGATCCTGCTGAGCGACGCGACGCTGGAGCGTGTGGCCCTACCCTATGCGCAGTCGCTGCAACGGCTGGGGGTGGAGGCGAACGTGCGGACCATCGACCTGGCGCAGTACCAGGTGCGGATGGACCACTTCGACTATGACATGACGGTGGAGCTGTTCGGGCAGAGCCTTTCGCCCGGCAGCGAGCAGCGCGATTTCTGGGGCAGCGCCGCGGCGAAGCATGACGGCAGCCGCAACACGCTGGGCGTCGCCGACCCGGTGGTGGATGCGCTGGTGGAGCTGGTGGTGAACGCGCCGGACCGGAAGGAGCTGGTGACGCGCACCCATGCGCTGGACCGCGTGCTGCTGTGGAACTTCTACACGGTGCCTCATTATTTCAGTGATACGTTCCGCATCGCCTGGTGGGACCGTTTCGGACGGCCGCCGCGCAACCCGCGCTACAATATCGGCTTCGAGGGCTGGTGGATCGATCCCGCGCGGGACCGGGCACTGGCCGAGGCACGGCGCTCCCCGGCCTGAGCGGCACGGATGGCCGCCTATCTTCTCCGGCGCCTGATCCTGGTGGTCCCGACGCTGTTCGGGATCATCCTGATCAACTTCGCCGTGGTGCAGTTCGCCCCGGGCGGGCCGGTGGAGCAGATGATCGCCGAGTTGCGGCGCGGCGGCGGCGGTTCCATCGGGCGGCTGACCGAGGGGGGCGGGAATGCGGAGGTGCGGCCCGCCCAGCCGCAGGGCGGCGGCGAGGGATCGGGCTATCGTGGGGCACGGGGGCTGGACCCGGCGGTGGTGAAGGATATCGAGAAGGCCTTCGGCTTCGACAAGCCGGCGCCGGAGCGCTTCCTGGCGATGTTGAAGGACTACCTGCGCTTCGACTTCGGGCAGAGCCTGTTCCGCGGGCGGCCGGTGATCGAGCTGATCGGGGAGCGGCTGCCGGTTTCGGTGAGCCTGGGGCTGTGGTCCACGCTGATCATCTATCTGGTCTCCATCCCGCTCGGCATCCGCAAGGCGGTGCGGGACGGCACGGCGTTCGATGCCTGGACCTCCGGCGTGGTGCTGGTGGGCTATGCCATCCCGGGGTTCCTGTTTGCCATCCTGCTGGTGGTGGTCTTCGCCGGGGGGTCGTTCCTCCAGTGGTTCCCGTTGCGCGGGCTGGTCTCCTCGGGCTCGGAGAGCTGGCCCTTCTGGCAGCGGGCGCTGGACTATGCCTGGCACATGGTGCTGCCGACCGTGGCGCTGGTGGTGGGCGGCTTCGCCGGGCTGGTGATGCTGACCAAGAACTCCTTCATGGACGAGATCGGCAAGCAGTACGTGCTGACGGCCCGGGCCAAGGGGGCGGGCGAGCAGCGCGTGCTCTACGGCCATGTCTTCCGCAACGCCATGCTGCTGATCATTGCGGGCTTCCCCTCGGCCTTCATCGGCATCCTCTTCACCGGCGCGCTGCTGGTGGAGATCGTCTTCTCGCTCGACGGCCTCGGGCTGCTCGGCTTCGAATCCGCGATCCGGCGGGACTACCCGGTGATGTTCGGCACGCTCTACGTCTTCACGCTGCTCGGCCTCGTCATGCAGATCATCGGCGACTTCGCCTATACCCTCGTGGACCCGCGGATCGACTTCGAGGCCCGGCGTTGAGGGTGGGTGCCGCGCTCCGGGGGGAGGTGGAGCCTCGCCCCGGCCATGGGAGGCCGCCCCGGATGAGTCCCCTGAACCGGCGCCGCTGGGCGAATTTCCGGGCGAACCGGCGGGGCCATGTCTCGCTGTGGCTGTTCGGGGTGATCTTCGTGGTGACGCTGTTCGCCGAGGTGCTGGCGAACGACCGGCCGATCGTGGCACGGGTGGAGGGGCGGTGGTTCTTCCCGGTGGTCACGGATTATGCGGAGAGCGACATCCTGCCGGACGGCTTCCCGACCGATGCGGACTGGCACGACCCGGTGCTGGCGGCGGAGGTGGCGAAGCGCGGCTGGGCGGTATGGCCGCTGGTGCCGTACCGCTACGACACGGTGGTGCGGGACCTGGGGCGGCCGGCGCCTTCCCCGCCGGATGCGCGGCACTGGCTGGGGACGGACGACCAGGCGCGGGACGTGCTGGCGCGGGTGGTGTGGGGGTTCCGGATCTCGGTGCTGTTCGGCTTCGCGCTGACCTTCGCGGCCTCGGCGATCGGCGTCGCGGCGGGGGCGGTGCAGGGCTATTACGGCGGCTGGGTGGATCTGGGCTTCCAGCGCTTCATCGAGGTGTGGTCGGGGATGCCGCAGCTCTTCCTGCTGATCATCCTGTCCTCGGTGATCGAGCCGGGGTTCTGGACGCTGCTGCTCTTCCTGCTGCTCTTCTCCTGGATGAGCCTGACGGGGGTGGTGCGGGCGGAGTTCCTGCGCGGGCGGAACCTGGACTATGTGCGGGCGGCGAAGGCGCTGGGCGTGTCGGATGCGCGGGTGATGGCGCGGCATATCCTGCCCAATGCGATGGTGGCGACGCTGACTCTGCTGCCCTTCATCCTGTCGGGGAGTGTCACGGTGCTGGCGAGCCTGGACTTCCTGGGTTTCGGCCTGCCACCCGGTTCGCCCTCGCTGGGGGAGCTGGTGGCACAGGCGAAGAACAACCTCCAGGCGCCCTGGCTGGGGGCCACGGCCTTCGCCGTGCTGGGGGGCACGCTGACGCTGCTGATCTTCATCGGCGAGGCGGTGCGCGACGCCTTCGATCCGCGCAAGCTGCCGGGGGGGCGCGGATGAGGGCGGGGCTGATGGCCGTGAGCGAGGCCGCGAGCGAGCCCGTGCTGGCGGTGGAGAGCCTCCAGGTCGCCTTTCGCGGGGCGCCGGTGGTGCATGGCGTCTCCTTTGACGTACGGCCGGGGGAGACGGTGGCGCTGGTGGGGGAAAGCGGGTCGGGCAAGAGCGTGACGGCGCTGTCCTGCCTGCGGCTGCTGACCGTGGGGGGGAGCAATCCCTCGGGCCGGGTGCGGCTGGACGGGGTGGAGGTTCTGTCCGCGAAGGAGGGCGAGCTGCGGCGGCTGCGCGGCGGCGTGGCGGGGATGGTGTTCCAGGAGCCGATGACCTCGCTGAACCCGCTGCACAGCATCGGGCGGCAGGTGGCGGAGGCGATCACGCTGCACCGGCCGCTGCGCGGCGCGGCGTTGCAGGAGGAGGTGCGGCGGCTGCTGCGGCGGGCCGGGCTGGCGGCGCTGGAAAGCCGGCTGGACGCCTTTCCGCACCAGTTGTCGGGCGGGCAGCGGCAGCGCGTGATGATCGCGGTGGCACTGGCCAACGACCCGAAGCTGCTGATCGCGGACGAGCCGACCACGGCGCTGGACGTGACGGTGCAGGCGCAGATCCTGGACCTGCTGGACCAGCTCAAGCGCGAGAGCGGCATGGCGATGCTGCTGATCACCCATGACCTGGGCATCGTGCGGCGCCATGCCGACCGGGTGGTGGTGATGCAGAACGGCGTGGCGGTGGAGCAGGGCGAGACGGCCTCGGTGATCGCCGATCCGCGGCATCCCTATACGCGGATGCTGCTGAACGCGCAGCCGCATGGCGGGCCGGCGCCGGTCGCGGCGCGGGCGAGGATGGTGCTGGATGCGCGCGACATCCGCGTGCGCTTTCCGGTGCGGCGTGGGCTGATGCGGCGCGTGGTGTCGGAGGTGCGGGCGGTGGATGGCGTCTCGCTCGCCATCCGGCGCGGTGAGACGCTGGGCGTGGTGGGCGAGAGCGGATCCGGCAAGACGACGCTGGGGCTGACCGTGCTGCAACTGGAGCGCGGCGAGGGCTCGGTGCGGCTGGAGGGCGAGCGGATCGACGGGCTGGGGCGGCGCGCGCTGCAGCCGCTGCGGCGAAGCATGCAGGTGGTGTTCCAGGACCCCTTCGGCAGCCTATCGCCGCGCATGACGGTGGCGGACATCGTGGCCGAGGGTCTGGCGGTGCACGAGCCCGCCCTGTCGCGGGCGGAGCGCGAGGCACGGGTGGCGGATGTGCTGCGCGAGGTGGGGCTCGATCCCGGTTCGGCGCATCGCTATCCGCACGAGTTCTCGGGCGGGCAGCGGCAGCGCATCTCCATCGCGCGGGCGCTGGTGCTGCGGCCGAAGCTGGTGGTGCTGGACGAGCCGACCAGCGCGCTCGACGTCTCGGTGCAGGCGCAGGTGGTGGAGTTGCTGCGCGAGTTGCAGGCGAAGCATGGGCTCGCCTATCTCTTCATCAGCCATGACCTGCGCGTGGTGCGGGCCATGGCGCACCGCATCCTGGTGATGAAGGATGGGCGCGTGGTGGAAAGCGGCGAAACGGAGCAGGTGATGTCGGCGCCGCGCGAGGACTATACGCGCGTGCTGATGGCGGCGGCCTTCGAGACCTCCCGTGGAGGGCCGCTGGCCGTCCCCGGCGGGGATGAAGCTCCGGCTGTTCCCGGCTGATCCGTCCGGAAGGCTTTTCCGGGAAGCGTCGCGCCTTGCCGCTGGCTGCGGGGGGGGAACTCTGCTCTCCGGCGCGATCCGGCCGCGGCGAGAACCGGCGAAAATGGGTTCAGGGCCTGTAGGGTCCTGGCGGAAAGGCGGCGCATTCCTCCCGGGACAGCGCGGCGCCGGAACGGATCGAGCGTGGCGGGCGGGGAAAGCGCGGGCCGGGGTGTCCTGGCACGGAAGAGCTCCGGCGCGGGCGGCGGCGGTTGGCCGCCGGCCGCCGCCGGGGAAGTCTGACCTCAGGCCGCTACGTGACGCAGGCGGGGATCGGCCACCATCGGCTCGTTGGCCGGGTTGGCGGTGCCGGCTTCGCCGCGCGTCGCCTCGCCCATGATGGTGGACATCTCGCGCAGCAGCGACGTGCCTTTGGGTGTGCGCTGGACCAGCACGCTGCGGCGATCCTGCGGATCGGTCTTGCGGCGGGTCAGGTCGAGTTCGCCCAGACGGTCCAGCGCGCGGGTGATCGCCGGCTTGGACACGTTCAGCGTGGCGGCGAGACCGCGCACGGTATGCGGGCCGTCGGAGAGATAGGTGGTCAGGAAGACGCCGAGTTGCCGGGCCGAAAGGTCGGGGCCATCACGACGAACCAGTGCGACCACGGTGTCGCGCAGGATCTCTACGAGCTCATCTCCGCTGATCTTCGATGACATCAGTTTTTTCCATCCTTCTCTTCTTCTGGCAGCCCCGCACGGGTTCTGGACCCGCAACGGCCGGGACTGGTGATCGCGGCGCCGCAAGCGATGCCGCTTGTGGAACCGTCATGCCCTCATGTCGTTTCGCTTCCGGCATTTTCCCGCTGGGAGAGCCAATCGGCGATTCCGGCATGCAAGGCGCGAAGCGCCTGCGCTTCGCCACCTTCCGGGCGCCCGGGACGGCTGGCATCGTTCCAGGCATAGAGATCGACGTGCAGCCAGGGCGTTGCCGCCGGCACGAAGCGATTGAGAAACAACGCCGCGACCACTGCACCGGCCATGGGCCGCGAGGCGACGTTGTTGAGATCCGCGATGGTACTGTCCAACCACGAATCGTAACCGCGCCGCAATGGGAGATGCCACACAGCATCGTGATGCGCGTCGCCGGCCCGCTGCACGATGCGCGCCAGCGCGTCATCGTTGGAGAAGATCGCGGGCAGATCGGGGCCGAGAGCCACGCGCGCCGCGCCCGTCAGCGTTGCGCAATCCAGGATGATCGCGGGCGACTGCTCGGCGGCGAAGGCCAGCAGGTCGGCGAGGACGAGGCGGCCTTCGGCATCGGTGTTGCCGACCTCGACGGTGAGGCCCTTGCGCGTGCGCAGCACGTCCATCGGCCGGAAGGCTTCGCCGGAGATGCTGTTCTCCACGGCGCCGACAAGGACGAGGAGGCGCACCGGCAGGCGCGCGCGGATGATCTGCGCGGCGAGGCCGAGCACCACCGCGGCGCCGCCCATGTCCTTCTTCATCCGCAGCATGCCGGCGGAAGGCTTGAGGTCGAGGCCGCCGGTGTCGAAGCAGACGCCCTTGCCGCAGAGCGCGACGAGCGGGCCGTCCGCGGCACCCTCCCAGCGCAGGATGCCGACGGCGGGCGCGCGCGGGCTGCCGCCGCCAACGGCGGCCAGGGCGGGGAAGCCCTGCCGCAGCGCGTCGCCTTCCACCGTCTCGAAGGCCGCGCCCTCGGCCTCCGCCATGGCGCGGGCGGCGGCGAGGAGTTCGGCCGGACCGAGATCGGCGGCGGGGGTGTTGATCAGGTCGCGCACCCAGTGGATCAGCGCGGCGGTGCTGGCGGCCTCCCCTGCCCCGGGCGGGGTGACGAGGCGGGCGGGCTCGCGCTTCGCCGGCTTGAAGGCGGTGTAGGCATAGGCGCCCAGGCCCCAGCCCAGCGTGGCGGCGGCGGGGTCGGGCCCCTCGCCTTCCAGGTGCCAGGCGGTGCCTTCGGGGAGGTTCCGGGGCAGGTCGCCATAGCTCCAGGGCTCGGCGCGGGCAGCGGCGGGTGCATCGCCGAGGCCGAGCACGGCGCCGGAAAGCCCCTCTGGCCCGGGCAGCAGGGCGATCTGCCCGGCTTTGGCCTTGAAGCCGGAGGCGCGGAGAAAGGCTGCGGCGGCGGGGTCGAGCGTGGCGGCGAAAGCCTCCAGCCCTTCCTGCCCGGTGGCGTGCAGCGGCAGGCTGGCCTGGCTGTCGGTGGGCAGCAGGGCGGAAGGCCGGGAAAGAGGCGGTGGAATCATCATGCCACGAAACCGGACTGCTCCGCTCCTTGTTTGAGGTGCTGTGTGAGAACGGTTGTATCCGTCTCACGAATGACCTTCGCTCGTGAAGGGCAAATCGTGCAATTTCCGGCCACCCGCCGGTTATTTCACTCTCGGAAACACTGCGATACTTTGTAACGCGTTTCCCGAGCGTCCGGCGTGCCGGGAAATGGAATTCCGGCGCGGCCATGCTGGGCTACGGGATGGGATTCCAGGCATCGGGGGGCCGGGCGATTCGGATAATGGGCCAGGGGCGCTTCCGAGCCCCCGGCGGCGCGGGGTCGCGAGCCGTCTTTGCAGCCCGGGCGCGGGATGATAGGCGCCGGGGGTGATCCATCTCCTCCTCTGGTACTGGGGGCGGCGGGGCGGCGGGGCGCAGCACACGCTGAACCTGGCGCGGGCCCTGGCGCGGCGGCCCGATATCCGGCTCGGCCTGTCCCTGGCGGACCGGCTCGAGGCGCTGGACGCCTTCCGCACGCTGGATGCCGATCTGGAGGTGGTGCGGACCTTTCGTGGCGCACCGGGTGCCCTGGCCGGGCTGGCGCGGCTGCCCTCGATGCGCGGCGGGCTGGTGGCGCAGGCGCGGCGGATGCGGGCGGACCTTGTGCTGTCCGCCATGAACCATGTCTGGACGCCCTTCGTGGCCCCGGCCCTGCCCCGGGCGGGCATCGCCTATGTGCCCTCGGTGCACGATGCGCGGCCGCATCCGGGGGACCCTTCCCTGCTCTGGGACTGGCGGCTGCGGCAGGAGCTGGAGGCGGCGCGGGCGGCGGTGGTGTTCTCCGAGGCGGTGGAGCGGGAGGTGGCGGCGCTGCGGCCCGGCCTGCCGTTGCTGCGCCTGCCGCTCGGCGTGCCGGTGGAGGTGTCTCCGGGACCGGAGGCCCTGGCCGGGGGGGCCGTGCCGGGGCGGTTCCTCTTCTTCGGGCGGCTGCGGGCCTACAAGGGGCTGGACCTGTTGCGCGATGCCTTCCGCCTGCTGCGGGAGCGGCATCCGGAGGCGACGCTGCGCGTGGTGGGCGAGGGCGATGCGGAAGCCTGCGCGCCGGGGCTTGCCGCCCTGCCGGGCGTGGTGGTGGAGCCGCGCTGGGTGGCGGATGCGGAGATCCCGTCCCTGCTGCGGCAGGCCTGGGCGGTGGTGCTGCCCTATCGGGAGGCCAGCCAGTCCGGTGTGCTGTCGCAGGCCCTGGCGCTGGGCGTGCCGGTGGTGGCGACGCCGGTGGGCGGGCTGGCGGAACAGTTTGGCGCGGAGAGCGGGGTCGCGCCCCGGGCCGCCCCTGGCGTGGTGGCGGAGGCGGCGGAGGCCCCTGCCCTGGCGGCGGCCATGGCGCGGCTGCTGGAGCCGGGGGCGCGGGC
>NZ_BDLP01000126.1:0-11666 GCF_001950415.1 Roseomonas sp. TAS13 | reverse complement strand
GCACCTTGAGCCGGCCCGCCGGCCGGCTGCGTCGCACCGGGCGCGACGTCCCCGATGGTGACGGTCGGGATCGCCCCTTCGATGCCCGCCACATGATCGCGGGTGAGGTTCTTGCCCGCCGTGTCCCACATCACCCCGGGAATGACGCGCTCCCCGTCGGGGGTCGCGTAGAATACCTGGAAGGCGTCGCCGCTGCGCAGCACCACGCTGCGAAGGCCCTCGCGCTCACCGAGATCCGTGACGCCCGCGCCCCCGATCTCACGGAGACGCGCCAGGGTCAGGTCCACCGGAAAGCCCGCCACCATGGCCCGTCCGGAAGGCAGCACCGAGAGCAGCATGAACTCGGCGCCGGAGCGGGCCACGACCAGGCGCAGGCCATGGCTCAGCCCCAGGTCCTGCAAGGTGGCACCGGCCTGGGACACGCGCTGCAGCACCGGCACCGAGAGATCTCCGCCGGGCGTCGCCACCGTGGCAGGAGCTGCTGACGGCGCAGCCGCCGGCGCCGCGGCACGCTGGACCGCGGGCGTGGGCGCGGTTGGCCAGGCCTGGGGCGCGGCGGATACCGGAGCCGGGAGGGCCAGGGTGGGAGGCGCATCGGGCCCGGCAGAGGCGGGGCAGAGGGTCTGCGCCATGGAGATGGCCGGCAGGCCAACCAGGGCGCAGGTGGTCAGGAGGATGCGTCGCATGGGTCTCGTCCGGTGCTGATGACCGGCCGAGCCTAGGAAGGGGCGATGCGAACGGGGCTGTCGTGATACCCCGCTGCCGGGGCAAGGACGACGGGCTCCATGTTGTCGAGCAGCTGGCTCGTGGCCGACAGGACGTTGAACAACACAGGGGTGAACCAGGGCCGCGTCTCGAAACTCTCGCAGAATTCCAGGCCGCAGAGGAGCACGGCGGCCAAGGCGGTGATACCCGCGACGGTGATCGGCGCGGCGAGGGCGAGCTCGTCCAGAACCTCGTCCAGAGGTCGCTGAGCATCGAGGTAGGCCTGCTCCTCGGCGGCGACGTCGCCGGCACCTGCCCGCATGAGCGAGCATGCCTGCCGCGAGAGCGCCACGAGATGCAGATCCGCCGACCTGTCGTTCGCTGCCTCGATCACAGCGGCGTCTGACAGAATTCGTGACAGGTGAGCATCGAGCGCCACCATGTGGGCGGTCGTCAGAGCCGCGAGACCCTCGTCCGGCTCCTCGTCCCGCCGCATCGAGCAGAGGGTGAGCAGAATGTCGCTTTGCAGGAGCAGTCCCCGCGCCGAGGTGGGCGACAGGCTCGCCGCATGAAACACAGCGCGTCCCAATCTCTTCTCGACCGCGATATGCGAGGCGCTGTCTGACTCGCCCTCGTTCGGCCCCGCCCTGCGACGAACCGTCGCCGCCTGGCGGCTCCAATGTTCCCGGACCTGTCCCAGCAGGGCGATTTCACGGCGCAGGCTCTCCAGTGCCCATTCGTCGCCGCGTGTACCGATCGGGCCGGGGAAGGTCGTGATCTTCTGTCCGGCCCTGGTCGGGAACATGGTCACGCGGCCCTCCCGGCCAGGCTGGTGCGGCCAGCCGTGGCGGCGTCGTCAGGGAAGATGGCGGCTTCGGCCGGCATCCAGGCGTCTGGTTCGCACGACGACATCGCCCTGGAACCCGAACTGTGTCCGCAGCAGGATGAGCAGCCGATCGAGACTGCGGAAGGAACGGCGTACTGCCGTCTCACTGTCGCTGAGGACATGCCAGTCCGGGTGCCAACTGCCGACAACATAAACCGTGAAGATGTTGCCGCCATCGGCCGCTGGCTCTTGCTCGACCAACACGGAACGGAGGTAGCGACCGCTGCATAGCAAATGCCGCAGTTGACTGAAAAGGATCGGGGGAGGCCCGACGAGTGGTTGGACCCCCTCGGAGGGAACGGCGCGGTCGGCTCGACCATCGGATCCTGTGCCTTGAGTGTCGTTGCCGCGTCCCGCCATGCCGACAGAATGCGCGCCCATGTTACGTGCGACCAGTGCTGGAAATGCGCGTCTATCGCCGAGTGCTCATCCGCTTCGTCGGCTGAAGGCACCACCTGCGTCGTCACACATCAGCAATGGCGTGGAGCACTGATGCCAGCGATGGATAGCGTCGGCTGTCCCCATCGAATTCATCGAGCTGCCAGCCACCTTCTGTGGGGGCATTGTCACGTTGGCCAGCTCTGGCTGGAACGAACTCGTCAGGCGAAGCTGGCGGCATGCCGTCCGAGCCCACCACCTACCCCGGCTACCGTTTCCCGGCCGAGGTCATCCAGCATGCTGTCTGGCTCTACCACCTGTTCAGCCTGAGCCTACGCGACATCGAGCTGATCCTGGCCGAGCGGGGCGTAGTGGTCAGCTACGAGAGTATCCGTCGCTGGTGCCTCCGCTTCGGCACGGAGTTCGCGGCCAAGCTGCGCAAGCGGCGGCCAAGACCGGGCGACACCTGGCACATGGATGAAGTTTACCTGAAGATCAACGGCGAGCTCTTTTATCTCTGGCGCGCGGTGGATCAGCACGGAGTCGTGCTCGACATCCTGGTGCAGGAGCGCCGCAATGCCACGGCCGCCAAACGCTTCTTCAAGCGCCTGCTGGTGGGCCTCCAGTATAGACCCCGCAAGATCGTCACCGATGGGCTCCGCAGCTATGGCGTTGCACAGCGAGAGGTCCTACCCGGTGTGCAGCATCGGACCAGCCGCTACCTGAACAATCGTGCCGAGAATTCCCATAGGCCGACCCGACGTCGAGAACGCGCGATGCAGCGCTTCAAGTCAGCCGGGCAAGCCCAGCGGTTTTTGTCGGCGCACGCGATGATCTATGGCCACTTCCGTCCGCGGCGGCACCTGATGGCCGCCGATCAATACCGGCGCGAGCGCTCCAAGGCCTTTCGGATCTGGCGGCAGGAGACGTGTGCCCATATGGCGGCGTAAGGTCACGCAAACTCCGCCTCGCGGTCAAACTTGCTCGGTCCCCAAACAACGTGACAATGCCTGCGGCGGAAATCCAGTGTGGTCGCGTGGCGGCAGCCGAGGAAGGTGTTCAGGTCGCTGGCCGAAAGCAGTACCTGTTCATTGCTGAGACGCATTCCCGGGCCGCACCACCTTTGTAGGGTGCAACCTATGGTAATTTCGACATTGCAAAAATCAATGTCTTTGCGGTCGGCATGGACTATTCAGCCAGTGACCTGAGGTACTGGAGCACCCGATCGAACTGGGGCTTGGCACGAAGCAATGTGTCGAGAGCCTCTTCGAACGGATCCAAGGCTGCATCTGGATCCTCGTCGCGCAAGGCGGCAGCCAAGGCGTGCTGAGGAATCTTGAAGGGCAGGTAGATAGACGCTTCATTCTGTATTGTGATGATCGTGAATGCCGGATCCGAGATCATTTCCCTGATCTCTGGAAGGATCTGCTTCCATTTCCTGGGCTTCACAATGCTGGCATGTATGAGGTGAAATCCGACCTGACCAGAACCTGCTTGGCACAGACGTGTCAGATAGAACCAATCCTCACCACTTGCACGTGATTCGGTATCGCCATTCCCGACACTCAACTGGAACCAAATATCGAATTGATCGTCGTCGACAGTGGTATCCGCGGTACGCCAATCTGGAGCAGCAATCCATGGGTTCCATTGGTCCCAGCCGCCCTCCACCGAGTACTCGAAGATGTCACGCCACCCGTTGCGTTCTGCCCATCCTTTTGCTCGCTCCCCCATCGCGGCGAAGACCTCTGCCTCAATGGCATTGATCCGGGCGCCAACCTGATCGAGGTCGGCCAGATGCTCCACAATGAGCGCATCCAGGTCGGGTGACGACATGTCATTCATCCTCAGAAGAAAGCACGTACGTGGCGCGCGAACTGATGCGCAAGGGAACTGCTTGTGTTGTTTCGCGGAAGGGCTGAAAGGATCGCAGCGACATTGCGCCAGGTGATGACTGCAATCTCCGGCGGTGGAAGCCGGGGAGGACGAGGGCCGAGATAGACCACACAGCCATGCTTGCGCCCGAAAGCGTGCGCCTTCCTTCGGGCCAGATCAGAATAGCGACGCAGCTGTTCAGGTCCTTCAGGCGCATCGATCTTGACCTCGATGAAAAGCGTAAAATCGGGTCCATCGATTGCGATGTCCACACGGTCGGTCTCGCTGCCGAGCGGCCATTCCTCGGTTTGAACGGAGACGCGCAAGAGATCCAACCCGAGATCAGGCCAGTTCGGCGTAATCCTTGCGACCTCCTCGAGGAAAGCCTCCAGAACCGCTGCACCGAAGCCATGTGAACCGTGAGGATCGAGAAACCATGCGAGCACTGCAGCATTTCGTAGTTCGTCCCGCTTCAGGCCTGCGACCGACCAGACATTGAGAGGTGGCCTCAGGGGCGGCGCTTGCCGAAGGGGCTCCCTGAGGGCGGAGAGAACCTGCAGGAGCCGTGCGGGAGCTAGTGGTGATCGCGCCGGCTGTGGCGGTGCTTCGGGCAAGCCTTCGGCCGAGGATCTGAGGAGTGGGCCGGCCCGATCGAGAAAATGTCGCAGTCCTGGCGCTGTGGAAGGCTTGTGCCTCCGGATATCTGCGAGGCTTTTCAGGAAGCGGCGAAGGCCGTCACCCGGCTCGGTAACATCCTGCTGGCCTATGCTCATGACACTTCGGCCTCTGCCACGTGTCCGGCTGGAACTGCATCCTCGGGCTGCGGTATGCTCCGGTGATGCGCGGAGACACTTCGTGCCCACGCCGCGAGTTCACGCCGTAGATCGGCGGGCTCCAGTACCTCGACATGTTCGCCCCAGGTCGCGAGGTGGTGGATCATCTCTCGCCGCCCGCAGGCGGTGAAGCGCACCAGGAGCTGGCCACCAGGCAGGTCTGTCATGGTTTGCGTGCCGTGGAAGTGCCATCTGCGTGCATCGTCCGCGACCTCGGCCGAGAAGCGCAGGACCACCGCATCCGGCTCATCACCCTGGAACACCCCGAAGGACTTCGCAGCCCAGGCTTTGAGGTTGAAGTCTTCATGGGTGAACGACTCCGTTCGAACCCCAGCCGATAGAACCCGATCGAGCCTGAACAGTGTCGGATCTCCAGGAGTGCCGGCTACGGAGCCCACAAGGTAGGGCCGGGCGCCATGCAGCACACCGAGTGGCTTGAGGCGATGGACGGCCGGCTCCTTGCCACTGCGGGCATAGGTGACATCAAGCTCGTGGCAGGAAAGGATCGCCTTCCGGATGGTGGAGAACAGGCCATCAATGAGGGCCGGCTTCGGTCCGGGCCGCACCGCCATGCCTTCGGCTTCCATCAGCGCTTCCGCATCGGTGGAGATTCGCCGGCGCACATCCTGCCGTATCACCAAGCGCACATGGCGCCCGAGATCTTCGAGCGCTGCAACACGCTCCGCCGGAGCGCCCTCGCGTCGCAGCCGTTCGGTAGCGGCGCCCAACTCGGCCAGCTGGATAGCGGTTGCCGAGGCGAGCGGGGCAGCGTGGCCTTGGGGAAGACGCCAGCGCAGGGATCGCCCCTCGCCTGGTATGGCTTCGATGGCCGGGAACACCTCTCGCAGGGCGGTCATGAGCCGCTCGGCCGTGCGGTGTGAGACGCCGATGCGCTCCCTCACATCCATCACCGAAAGGCCTTCGCGTGTCCCGGCCATGTCCAGGGCGAGGCGGAGGAGCTGGCCCGTCCGGTTGTATCGGGGCGAGGAAGGCATCTGCCCGGCATGGTTGCATGTCTGCCCGGCTCGCGTCGAGAGCGGAACGGTCTCCAGGGCAAAGACGGCCCGCAAGATTCAACGAGCACCCGGTTCCTGGCATGATCGCCAGGCACGTGCCAGCCGGATCGCATCCGGCCCCGCCCGGTGCGGTATGGGAGCTTCGGCCAGGACAGCTTCGCAGCGTGTTGCCACCGCCGGAGAGAGCCTCCTCAGCAGGCTGGTCATGTCGAGGACCTGCACCTCCGGTGCTGGCTCTGGCATCGCCTCGAACAGACGGGCGAGAAGATGGCCGTCAAAACTGGCGGCATCGCTGACAAGGGTGCGTCCGGCGACAAGCTGCGCAACCACACGAGCCACATCTATGGCCGGCCTACCCTCGCGCCTCAGTTCCTCGAGCCCGATGCCATGCACCTCCTCGGCAAGAGCATCCCAATCCGCCTCGCCCCAGCCAGGTTCGGGACGGATAAGGAAGCTGAGGTTCTGGATCCGCTCCTTCGGACCAATCCTGCCGTACCAGGCAAGGCCGATCTCGACCGGCCAGCCCGACATGGAGGAGGCCTCGAAGTCGAGGAAGATCGGCACATCCGATAGCGATGGCATGGATCCAGCCATCACTGGGCCGCCTCCGGGATAGCCTCTGGCCCGAACCAGTCGTCGCGGAACCAGTCCGGGGCCTCCGCGAAGGCTGCATGGAGATCGCGGGCGAGACCCAGGTTTGCCCGGCAAGCGGCACGCAGGTGGCTTCGTGCCATTGCCGACACGATATCGCCCTCCTCGTCGGGGTCCTCCTCGTCATAGGACTGGGGCACGGGAAAGCCAGTGGCGCTCCAGCAATGGTAGCTGTAACGGGTGCCGCGCGTCAGCATCCAGCAGCCGGCCGTTCCGTGGGTCATCCCGGCAACAGCCAGGGGAGCAATCTCCAGGGAGCAAAGGCGCCCCGCGACAAGAACCTCGTGGTGGAGGATGGTTCCATCCCGCGTTGCCTCCACGATCGGGGTGGAGACGGCGATCCGGTTGAGCCCGGAGGCCGCCAGCCCGCGGAGGCCCATGAACTCGATCAGCGCTGCTCGGGCGAGCTGGGTCGGAAGGGCATTCCGAGGTCCGGCAGCCTCGTCCACGGTGCTGGAACCCGGATCAGTCCGGAGCACGAGGAGCAGCCGGTCGTCCGCATCGGCGATGCGCCAGAACTCGATCTCGCCGCTACGGAACTCGCGGCGGTACCGGGCGCCCTGGTCCTGGTCCGCGAGGCAGTTCCCCGCTTCCCGGCCCAGGGCGACGAGCGCCGCCTCGGAGGTGACCCGGGACGCCACCGTGCCAGTCCCAGGCAAAGGCACATCGAGGGATCGGGTCCGGGACTTTCGCAGGGCGTTGGTCCGGATGGCCCCGTGGCGGTGGTGTTGGAACGCATTGCAGGCTTTCTCGAGGCCCTGGAAGTCAAGCCGGCCGCCTTCGACCGCACGGATGGTCTTGCGGGCAACGTCAGCGGCCGCGGGCCCATGATGCCGTTCCGGCCTGCTCATCCAGGAGAGGGCGCGGTTGACGCGTTCCAGGGCCTGTGCCGCATCCGGGGAGAGACGCAGGTGCGCATGCTGCGTTGGGCGGATATGCGCCGGGGTCGCCATCAGCCAGCGTGCCGTGGCCTCGGCGACACGCTCGCGCAAGCGGGAAGTCAGCGCAGGATCGAGGCGCCGCAGAGCGCTGGCGCGCAGGCGTTCGGCAAGGGCTATCATACTGGGGCTCACGGCACCGTCTCCACTGGTCGTGGAGACGGTCTAACGGTCTTCCCCGTCAGAAGCGGTCGGAGTTAATCTCTGGGGCATCGGGGCCGATCATGTCTCCCATCTGGACACCACCATGTTGATAATGGTGGATCACTGGCTGGCGCTCCCGGCGACTGCCCACGCCGCAATAAGCGCCTGCTCCGGGCTTATGTCTGGCGAGCTCGGGAAATTGGCTGGTAAACCCAACAGGATGCGAGAGATCACATAGCCGGCCATGGCCTTGTCAAAGTCATCATCACGGCTGGCATGCTGCTCGGGGTCCCGATTGACGTAGACTGCGCCTGCGTAGAGGCAGGCCCCTCGCACTGTCATCGGCACCTCGAAGATCATGATGCCTGTCCAACTCCGATAAAGGCGGAGGCAGTTCCCAGAAAATTCGGCATCCCACTTTTCCTCCATGACCGAAGACTTAAAGCCACGTCGGATCAGGTAACTGTCCATGGGGCCGAATTCATGTCGCACCATGAGCTGCGCCTTGGCGGCGGGCATTGGACGCAGTGCCTCAGGTTTCAGAACCACTGGCTCAGCCATTCTGTCCGGCTCACCTGGAAAGGCACGGCTGAGATAAGTCTGCACGTCGATGCCGTCCGGTTCATAGGGAAAAGAGGCGAAGTGCCGCATCGGAAAGCGTCTCCACCAATCGTGGCAAAACGCTTCCAGCCAAGCATAGCTCATCGCTGACAGGATGATCGTTTGCTCGGTACCCTGGGCGTCCATGATAGTGCCTACAAGGTACTCCACTGCACGGTGCCGGACTCGCAGGGTGATGCTCCGGCGGTGTGGGCCCATGGGCTGAAGCACTTCGACCGTGGATAGCTGCAGCAGACCCTTGCCACTTTTCAACGGTTCAATGGAAGTCAAGAATACTGGGGTGTTAGGCCAGCAGGCACCTCCGACCGGCATGCCGGGAAAGCTGGTAAGACCATACCAGATGCCCGAGGCGAGATGTATCATGAGGAACTCGTACGGCTGAGGGTTGAGGTGGATGAAGCTGGAGAGAGTTAATCCTATTGGACAGCGTGGGTCCTGGTTCGTTGTAGTGAAGGGCCAATCCCTGCCGTGCGTCCACGACAGCTGGATGAACAAGCCTACCGCAGGATGCTACTTCGACCGCTATGCCCAGGTTAGTGATCCGCGATGGGCAGCGCTGGCAAAGGCCATCGGGGAGAAGAAGCTGGTTGTCGTGCAAAGGGATGGTCTGACGCAGACCAGAGATGTTTTCGAACGGCTGGGCTACATCGGCGTATTCGCGGTCGAGAACGTAGTATTCCGAGACGGGGAGCTGAGCTTCAGGTTCGTCAGGCGCGTCTACGAAACCACATAGTTCGCTCGGCGCATACTGATATTGAGGTTCTGGTCGGAACCTGCACCGTCGAGATGCCGCCAGGATCGGGATCTAACTTTCCTGGAATCCTCGCGGATAGGCCATTCGCACGGCTGCCACCGCTTGGTGGCGCCAACTGGTACGCTTCGGGCAGGCCGCCGAACCGTTTGGACGGATCTGACCCAGCCAGTCCAGAATAAGACGCCCCTGCGAGCGGAAGTGCTCCACATGCGCGAAAACCACTCGGCCATCGGTGTAGGCCACCTCGCTGAGCCGCCGCCAGTCACCACCGCGTACTGTCCGGATGACGCGCTCCGCCTCGTTGACGTACGACCCGTTCTTCCCGAAGCCGAAGAGCACCACGAGCTTGGTGGCCATCGGCAGGTTCCCGAGGAAGCGTGCCGTGCAGTTGCGCACGACCTGCTGGCCCCACGGGTCCGCCAGGAAGCCACCCAACATGTCGCCACCAGCACCCTTCCATGTGCCCTTCCTGATGTCCCGCTGCTCCACGGTGCAGCGGACCAGCGACCCGAAGGCGAGCCGTCCCTTCTGATCGGTGATCAGGTCATCCACCTTGGCACCGTTCTCCAGGAGGCCCACGGCATGCAGAATGCGCCCCACGTTGTGTCGCGCGCCCTTGTAGGCGATCTCGTCGTGCGGTGTGCGGGCGAGAGCACCTGCCTGCGTCGGTCCTTTCGAGAAGCCCAGCACGACTACCTCAGCGTTCGGATTCCCCCACGCGCAGGGATTGGCGGTGATGCGCCAGTTCGTGCTGCCGGTCCGGCTCGCGTCGAACACCACCGCCTCGCCACCGAAGCAGGCGGTGCAGGCGACGCGGCCGTGGTCGGGAAGACGCCCCTCACCCGATGGCTGCATGTCCATCAGCATGTCCTGATCTCCTGTCGGCTCAACGATGCCACCTGCGGCAGCGTGGCGCCACGGTGCGAATTGTGCCGTCATCGTCTATGATCACGTAGGCATCGAGTTGCGGACCGAGTACGTTCAGGGCACGAGGGCCGCCGAGATGCCGCTCGATGCGACGACGGGCCGCCTTGTTCGCGAAATGGGTCCAACCATCACGGGTGCGCTCGCACTGCCCGAAGCGCAACAGGAGGTCGATGGCGAAGGGGCCGATACTGCGCTGCTGTGAGCGCTTGCGGGCGTGCCTGCTGAGCGGCAGGTCCATGGCCTCGCTCTCCCACACGGTGGCGCTCATCGCACCACCTCCACCAGCCGATGCTCGATCTCAGCGCGAGGATATGCTTTCCACTGTGGCTCACCGCGCACGATGCCCCAGTTTCCGGCTTGGTTGGGACGGCGCCAGCGCGGCGGATGCATCTCCTTGAGTGCATCCAGTGCCTCGAAGAAGTCGTGCTTCACGACTTCCCTGCCCTTCTCGCCGATACGCCAGCCGATGATGCCGTTGCGGGTCCTGCGCCCGTACTCCGGCTTGAAGGGCTCGCCATCGGCGTCCACGGGCAGGTACACCGTCGTTTCGCCAACGGGGGTATCTCCCGCCTCCCAGGTCAGCATATCGTCGTTCGGATCCAGCCACCGCGAGCGCCGGAACTTCCGGGGGCGCGCAGCCAGCAGCCACCGGTGAACGTCGGAAGCTGCGCACATCCCACCCTCCTGTCTCGGCAAGCTCCCGGTGCTCATGGCGTTCAGCACGCTGCGCTCGTCCACGCGGCCCAGTAACGCGATCTCACTACTATTGAGAGGCTCCTCGTTGTCGAGTTTCCAGCGTGCGAGAGCGGAGGCGTGCAGACGGGCCAGTGGCCAAGTCTCACCGTGGCGCGACGGATGCCAGTCGGAAGGAAGCCTCTTCAGCAGGCGGCTGGTGCGTTCGATTAGCGCCGCAATGTGTGTGTGACGCTGCTCGATGCTGTCCACCATATCGCGCGGGAGAAGGGCGACGCCGTCGATGACGTAGGCGTAGAGGTCGTTGAAGTCGATGTAGGACGGAAGGTAGTCTTCCCGCAGCGTGGACTCATAGAACTCCGGGAAGCTCACGACACTGCGCCAGTCTCCCGCTTCGAGAGCGCGTGTTTCCTCGCCGAACCGCGTCCCGATGGCACCTTGTGTGCCCGCCCATACCTGCTGCACGAGCGCCTGCATCGCTTTCGCGGCAGGCTTCGTGCCTGCGACAGCCTCCAATGTCTCGCCGAGCCAGAGGAACAGCTCGCAGAATTGGGCGTTGTTGGTGACTTCCGTGTTGAAGCGGTCTGGCCAAGGCATGCTCTCGATATTGTCCACAGGCACTTTGCTGCTCCGACCATGAAGGGCTTGCAATGATCATATTGATCATAGGAAGATCATCCATGATTCCAGACGAGCACACAAGGGCTAAAAATGATTATTTAGATCATTGATTGCCTCATTTTCTGTAAGCATCGATTGGACGATCAAGAAGGGGGATAGATCGCGTATGCCCTGAAGCTCCCTCTGCCCGTCACCTCGCGCACGGCTCCGGCTTTGGCCATCCGCCCGATCAGCAGCAGCGCGCCCTGATGGGTGAGGCCGAGGTCCTTCGCCAGTTGCGACGCGGTGACGATCGGCCGGCGCAGCACCAGTTCCACGGCGTCCGGCAGCGAGGAGGAGCGCCGCGTGCCCTCGGTCAGCGCGTTGAGCTTTGCCTGTGCCGCCTCCAGGCGCTCGAGCACCTCCAGCCCCTTTCGGGCCGCCGCGGCCACGCGGGAGAGGAACAGCCCCGGCCACGCGGCCGGATCCCGGGTGGGTTGCGGCAGACGCTCCCCCGGCCCCGCCCCCGCCCAGAAGACCAGCGGCACCTGCGCCAGCCGCCGCCGGCGCTTCAGCAGCACGGCGGCCAGGAAGATCGCCTGCTGCGGCTCCGGCCGGGCGATGTCGCCTTCCCCGGCCTCGCGC
>NZ_BDLP01000125.1:0-11734 GCF_001950415.1 Roseomonas sp. TAS13 | reverse complement strand
GGCGCGGGGCGGGTGTGGGCACGCCCTGGGCGGGTTCGGCTTCCTCCGCGGGGGCATCCCCCTCGGCGGCGTCGTCCGCGCCCGCGGGCGCCGTGTCGGGCACGCTGCCCTCGATGCCGGAGCAGTCGGGCTCGCCGGCCACCGCGTCGCCCTCGTTCGGGTCGATGCCGATGGCGCGCAGCCCCTCGTCGGTGATGCGCGCCACGATCCAGGTGCCGTCCTCATCCTGGCGCCAGCCCAGCCCCACGAAGTCCCGCGGGGCGTTGATCTCGGTCAGAAGGTTGTTTTTGATCAGGCTGCGGAACACCGCGTTGCGGGCCGCGGCCGGCAGGGTCTTCGGCGCGCGGGCGAGGCCCATCTCGTGCTGCGCGGCGGCGCTGAGGATCACGCGCTGGCTGTCGGAAAGCTTGGTCATCGTGGTGGTCTCCGGTTCCGGGCGCCGGTCATCGGCCCCTACTGCCGGGAGCCCCGCCGGCGCTGCCGGTCGGGGCGGTGCGGGAGTGGCCCGCTTCATTCGGCCCATTCGCCGCGCTTCAGGTAGGAGTCCGTCACCCGCGCCAGCAGGCTGTTCCAGTGCTGCAGGCTGGCATGCGCGCCCCAGAGCACCGTCTCGGGATCCGCGCCGAAGTGGTCCGCGCTCATCTGCTGAAGCTCGGCGACCATCGCGTCGAAGCGCGCCTTCTCGGCGAGGAAGGCTTCGAGGCTGCGTTCCTGGTTGCGGGCTGCGCGGGCGGTGCGGTCCGTCATGCTGGTCTCCGTCTGTTGCGGCAGGGCATCCCCTGCGTGTGACGGACCATTCGCGCTGTGGCGCGCACGAGCCAAGCAAGATGCAGCGGCGCGGAATTGCTAAGTTTCGACGGTCTGGATCACATCATGATCGACGACGCCACGCGCCGCGGCGACATCGGCGAAGATGCGATCATCACCTTCCAGCACGGCGGCCTCGCTGGTCGTCTCCTGCCAGCGCCGCACAATCACATCGGCATAGGCGGGATCGATCTCCAGCAGCACGGCGCGCCGCCCCGTGCGCTCCGCCGCGATCATGGTGGTGCCCGAACCGCCGAAGCAGTCCAGCACCGTATCGCGCGGCTTGCTGCTGTTGCGGATGGCGCGCTCGACCAACGCCACGGGCTTCATCGTCGGGTGTAGGTCGTTCCGCGCCGGCTTGTCGAAGTGCCAGACGTTCCCCTGGTCGCGAGCGCCGCACCAGTAGTGCTGCGCGCCGGCCTTCCATCCGTAGAGCATCGCCTCGAATTGCTGGTGGTAGTCCGCCCGACCGAGCGCGAAGGTGTTCTTCGCCCAGATGATCGTGCTCGACCACTTCCCGCCCGCCTCCTGCCAGACGCGATGCAGCGTCGGCCATTCGGAGGAGGACATGCAGACGTAGCAGGCGCCCTTCGTGACCGAGAGCAGGTTGGCCAGCGCGGGGCGAAGGAACTCCGGGAAGCCGCCGCCCAGCGCGTCGTTGGCGATGGTCATCTTGGCCGCGGTGCCGCCCTCGTAAGCCACGTTGTAGGGCGGATCGACGAAACCCATGTCGGCGAGGTGGCCAGCGCCGAGCGCGCGCTGCACGTCCTCGATCCGGGTGGCATCGCCACACAGCAACCGATGCTCGCCGCAGCGCCACAGATCACCGGTCCGGCTGACGGGCAACACGGGCGGTGGCGGGGCGTCATCGGCATCATCGTCGAGACCGGCATCGGCCGCGGCCAACAGCCGGTCGAGCTCCATGCCGGAGAAACCGAGCACGTCCAGGTCGACCACCGCCTCGTCCCTGATGCGCGCGATCTCGGCGGCCAGCAGCGCCTCGTCCCAGCCGGAGTTCAGCGCGATCTGGTTGTCCGCTAGGCGGAGGGCACGCGCCTGGGCGGGAGAGAGATGGCCCAGTCGCAGTACCGGTACGGAGGCGAGCCTGAGCTGCTTCGCCGCCATGACGCGGCCGTGGCCGGCAATGAGCACGCCGTCGGCGTCGACCAGCACTGGATTGACGAAGCCGAACTCGGCGATGGAGGCAGCGATCTGCGCCACCTGGGATGGCGAGTGCGTCCGCGCGTTCTCGGCATAGGGGACCAGCGCCGCGACCGGCAGCGTGGAGACAGCGAGATCAGGCAGCATTCGCGGTGACCTCCTGCCTCGCTGCAGCGACCGCGTCGTAATCGCGCCCGTCATCGGCCAGCGTCACCGGCAGATCGGGATGCAGCATCCGCCACCGCGCGACCGCCAGGTCGACATAGGCAGGCGCGAGCTCGATCGCCCGCACGCGGCGGCCGGTGCGCTGGCCAGCGATAATGGTTGTGCCGGCGCCAGCGAAGGGCTCGAACACCACGTCGCCCTCGTCGGCATAGGCGCGCATCAGGAAGTCAGGTAGCGCGACGGGGAACACCGCGGGATGCTCTGTCTCGATGCCGCGGGCCTTGTGCCGCGTGATGCGCAGCACGTTGTCCGGGATCCTGGTCTCCTGCACGCCCTGGCCGGCATGCTGCCATTCGCCGACGGTGCCGTCCTTGGCGCGGAGGCCACCTTTCTCGGAGTTGACGTGCCCGGCCCACCGGCAGGGGATGATCTTGTTGGGGCGCCGGGCCTCGCGATTGAAGTGGAAGAGCAACTCGAAGGCGGGCGAGAGCCGCCCGTTCCAGTCGCCCGGCAGGCCGGGCCCCTGGTCCCAGGTGTAAAGACCGAAGCGGCGCCAGCCGTGGGCGCGCATCCAGTCGAGCCAGCCGGCCCAATAGGGCTGCCATTCATTGTCGCGATGGATCAGCCCGAGGTTCACCAGCACCTGGCCGTCCGGGCGCATGGCCGCGTCGAGATGCTGGAACACACCCTGCATCAGCGCATCCCAATCCGTGACGCCGCCGGTGGTGTAGTCCCGCTGGTTTCCGTAGGGCGGGGAGGTGAAGAGAAGCGCAGCGCGGTCCTCACCCATTACGCGCGCCACCGAGGCGGCGTCGGTGCTGTCGCCGCAGAGCAAGCGATGATCGCCCAGCAGCCAGAGATCGCCGGGGCGGGTGACTGGCTGGCGCGGCGGCTCCGGATCGGCATCGGCGGGGTCGTCCGCCGGCTCCTCCACATCCGCCGCGCCTGCCGCATCGCCCCCCTCGGCGGGATCCGCGGACAGAGCCTCGGGCGCGTCGCCGTCGGACACGGCATCTCCAGCCGCCGCGAGGATGTCTGCGAGCTCGTCCGCCGAGAAGCCGAGCGCGGCGAGGTCGATGTCTGGGGCTGCGTGGACCGCGGCCAGCGCATCACGCAGCAGCGCCTGGTCCCTGGTCGCGTTCTCTGCGATGCGGTTGTCGGCGAGGCGCAGTGCCTCCTTCTGCGCCGCGGACAGGTGCCGCAGCACGATCACCGGCACCTTCACCATGCCGATCGCGGACGCCGCCTCGAGCCGGCCGTGACCGGCGATCAGGACGCCGTCCTCGTCCACCAGCAGCGGGTTGGTCAAGCCGAAGGCCAGCATGCTGGCCTTGATCTGCTCCAGCTGCTCGGGGCTGTGGACGCGGGCGTTGCCGGCATGCGGGCGCAGCCCCGCCACCGGACGCAGCACAATCTTCGCCGCCATCCAGGGGAGCGTCATGATGCCATCCGGTTTGCAGGTGGTTTGCAGGGCCGCGGCCCGGCGTCGGTTTGCAGCTAACGATTTGAAGCCGCGGGCGAAGGCTGCAAACCGCAACCCATATTTTCGGCCTGGCGCTAGCGATGTTGCGCGCTTCCGCCCCCCGCATACAGCGGGGCCAGGAAGGAACCATCGGCTCGCGAGCCACAGTGGCTGATCAGCGGACGAGTGGCTCGGGAGCCACTGGCCGCAGCCGCAATTCAACGACTGTCGAGAGATTACCCGATGTGAGTTTCAGGCATCAACGCGACATTCTTTCGCTGGCTTACCTTCTTCTTCGCTTTCAGATCAGAGGGCGTCAGCTCGCCGATCCAAGGCGGAGCAGAGCATGCTCCAGGCGATGGCACGTTGGGCACAGCAGCTTGAAGTCCGCGAGCGTCGTTACGCGGCGTCCTTCCTCCAAGGGATGAAGGTGATGCACATCCAGCAGGCTTCGCGGTTTGATGCCGGTGCCATTGGCCCGGATGACGGGATCAAACGAACAATCGTCGCAGCGCAGCGTCCTGGCTTTCTGCCGATCCTGAATGAACTTTTGAGCCAACCACGCCGCTCGGCGGCGGACCTTAACCCATTGCTCTTTGGTCATCCCTTCGATTGCGTTGTCGCCGAGCTCGCTGTCGATGTGCCGACTGATTCGTGTCTCGATTTCGCTCCGCTCGGCCGCTGCAATATCTGCCTGGATACCGATCCACGCATTCGCCGTCGGGCGAAGCAAGATTGGTAGCGAAGATATGGCACGTCGTTCTTCGTCATTGAGTGGGCGCAGCGTGGCTGACGGATGCGCGAAAACGCGCTGCATCGCGTCGGGCCCCAGCACGTCACGAGCAAGCGGCTTCGTCGGAATTTCGTAGCTCTCGACGATCGGGAACGCGACTGACCACCGTCGACGCCTACCATCCTCATCCCACATGTCCTGCATGCGCTCGTAGTCAGCATCCCCAAGGATACTTTTGAGGGAAAGTGAGGACGATCTGAGCCGGTGGACAGCGACAAGCCGCCCCGCAACTGCGGCGTGTTCAGCGCGCTCGGCCAGATAGCGCGGGTCTGCGAGATATGCGGGCTTAGGCGTACCGAAATTCAACGTGATGTATTCAATGACGTACCCATTGCCTGCCTGGGACGAAATTGTCGCTTGGCATCGTCCAGGCGCATCTGGGCCGTCTCCGGCTGGTGTGAAACCAATCCAGTGAGACGCGACCAACCAGTCCGCCTTCGCTGCGGTGACTGGGGCAGGCAGATCGGCGATCGAGTTCGCGGGCATCTCGTCCAGTGGCAGTTTACTACGGAAACGTAGCGGCGTGAGAGGCCGCGGGGAAGTTCGGCTCCATCACGCGGCGCGTCCCCGCGACACCAAGCCGTAGTGCGCCGCCAGCACGCTGAGGGCCGCGACCAGCATCCCCTGCGCCTGCGTCGCCGGCACCGTCCGGCCACCCCAGCCCTGCCGCATCGCCCATTCCCTGACTGAGCATTCCAGGCCGACAACGTGCCAGACGCAGCTCCCGGCGGCGCTGTCCGAGCCGCCGAGCACATCCATGGCGGATGCCACCCTGTCTCTAGCTGCGATCTGCTGTTCCGTGATGCAGTCGCCTCCGCCACCTACGATCCGGATCAGCGGCACGGCACGCAGGCCGTCCAGCATCGCTGACCGGAACTGCCGCCGGAAGATCCCGCCCGCCTCGAACATCTCGGCGGTGATGGTGCCGTTGGCCTGCATGGCGCCCAGCGTGTCCACGGCGCGGCGATGCTGCACCGGGCTGCCCGTCTCGGGATCCGCGTCTCGGATCGGCTCGCCGAAGCCGCCATGCTGAAGCCGCCACTTCGAGGGGCCCATCGATTCCTTCTGCTTCGTGGTCTTCGCCTTCCGCTTACCTGCCATGATTCTTCTCCTGCTGCCGTGGGCCCCAACGGCGCACGGCTTCGTTTTGGATTGCCTGGCGCAGCCAGGGATCGGTGATGTCCTCGAGGTGCAGCGAGACGACGCCCTGCTGCAGCCAGACGCGGCGGCGCAGCATTTCCATCTCAGGCACGGTGGTTGCGCTGCGGCTTCCGCGGTCGAGCGACGAGCGGGGCGGCAACGGCGCGCCAGGCGTGCTCATGCGTGCCTCTCCCGACCGCGCCCTTGAAGAGTGGTGAAGAGTCGAGGGGGTGAGAGGGGTCTAACTATCTGATCAATATAACTATTCAATTCTTCAAACTCTTCAAAGGGTCTCTCTCCCCCGCACCCCCGCCCGGGCGTCTGCATACGCCCGCGTGAAAAGTTGAATTGTTGAAGAGTCCCGTTTTCTGCGGGTTTGCGCGCGTCATGCAGCATCACTCTTCAAGCCCTCCTGCGGTTCGGTGGCGATGATCCAGCTGGTGCCCGGGCCCGACGCGTTCTGCGTGACCTCGATCGCGATCTGCTTGCTGTCGAGCAACGTGGCGATGGCGTCCTCCCGCTCGGCCTTCGAGAGGAACTGCGTCTTCCGGACGAAGGCGCTGCGGCTGATCCGGCCGGCCTTGCGGATGACCTCCAGGACCTTCTTGATGCGGGAGTGCGCCGGCGTGTCGGCGACGAGACGCTCGGCTTCGCGCAGCAGCGTGCCGATGCAGTGCTCGACCAGCGCCGAGGCCCAGGTGACGTCGCGGGCCTCCGTGATGGGGCGGGAGGGATCACGACTGACCGCGGCGATCATCGCCAGTTTCGCCGCATTCTCCGCGTATCGGCCGAAGAGCGCGGTGGCGTAGGTGCCACGGTGCGAGCGCAGCAGGTCGGTAGCCTCCCGCCGCACGCGAGCCATGGCCGCCTCGGCGTCCGGGGTCAGCGGCACCGTGTAGGCGTGGATCGGCGCCGAGGATTCCATGGCATCAGCGATGTTCCCGCCGTGGCTGTGGCCGGGCACACCGCGGGCGATCCCCTGCAGGGCGGACACCAGTGCGCGCGGCGGGTCCATCGGCGCCGGCGTCTCATTGCGCTCCGGGTAGTCGTCGTCGGTCAGGAAGACCAGGAAGCGCGCGATGGAGCCGTCCGCCAGCGCGCCACCTTCGAGCGCCGTCCACAGCGGGCCCGGGACGGTGACGCCCCAGATGCAGGCGCAGGGCTGCTCGATGGTGACGCGCGGCCGCGCCTTCTGGTCGGCGTATTCGGCGCCGATGTAGGGCTCGGCCGCCGAGGTGTAGAGCTTGGTGAGCTCCGACCAAATCGCCGCCTTATGCGCCGGCGCGCGCTGGTTCAGGACCAGCTTCAGGAACTGGCCGAATTCATCGACCTGGAACAGCCGGGCCGGATGGCGCTGCAGCGACGTGAGCAGCCCGGCCGAGGAGGCGAGATCCTCGCCACCCAGGTAGCGGTCCAGCCCCGCTGCATAGATTGCCCGCTTCGCGCAGCGCCGGGCGTGGTCCTTGCCGCCGCCGCTGTCGGCGATGCCGATGGCGTAGACATTGCTGCGCAGGTCGGTCGGCGTGCGATACCGGCGGCCGGCGATGGCGCCGACCAGGCAGATGGCGGCACCCAACGAGAGGAACGGCTGCGGACTGACGGCGCTGCCCGTGGCGTAATCCAGGAACAGCTTCAGCGTGCCATCCACCTGCAGCAGCTCGGGCGGCACGCGATAGGGCTTCGGCGGCGGCGCGATCGGCAGCGGTGGAACGGCGACCTTCGCCAACAGCCCCGCGGCCGGATGCGGCTGGCTCGCCTGTTCGGCCGCCGTGCCGTTCAGCGTCAGGGCGGGATCCGGCACCCAGCCGCGCTGCTCGGCGAGCCAGTAGATCTTCCCCGCGCCGACGCTGTGCGGCCGGAGCGAGGCCCAGCGTCGTTCGGGTGTATCTGACCTACCCGATTGGCCCGATTTCCCGGACCGCCGCGACCAGTCGAGCCAGAGGTCGCGCCCCTCCTCGCCGATCGCGGCCTTGATGGCGGCGCCAACGGTGATCCACTCGTTGCCCGGCAGGTCGTCGTTCGGCAGCCAGGCCAGCGCCGCGGCGATCGCGTCCCGCGTGCCCTTCGGGTCGCTGGGGCCGCGCCAGGTGCTGGTCGGCGCGTCCGCCAGGATCGAGTTGACCCGGACCTCATCCGGCACGAGCTGCCAGGCCGCGTCCAGGAACGCCGCGCAACTGGCCTCGTCCACCACCGGCAGCCTGGACAGCGGCATCTCCACCAGGCTGTCCTCCGGCCATTCATAGGGGCGGCCGGTGTCCGGGTGGACGGCATAGGCGACGAACTGCTGACCGCGCGCCAGCAGTTCGAGGGGATGGCGTTTGCGGCCAGCGAAGGGCGTGGCGGCGCGATAGACGAGCAGCCGCTTGGGCGCGCGGCCGATGCGCAGGCAGGGCGTGTCGCCAAGCATGGAGATGGCGAGCTCGGCGATCTGGATCGCCAGCGCGCCGTCCAGGATGTCGATGTCGATGCCCACCACGGCCCCGGTGGCGATGCCCACGCCGCAGCCGGGCCAGCGGCGCCAGATATCGACCTCGAAGGTTTTCGTCGGTCGGTCGCAGTGACGCGCCCAGTCGGGATAGGGCGACCATTCCCCGCCCGTGAAGCGCCCCGGCACCTTGGTGCCCGGCATGATGGGAATGACCGAGTAGCCGTTGTCGACCAGGCGCTCGCCGTAATCGGCCATGAAGGAGGGCTGGGTCATGAACGACCACCCACCGCGAGCGGCGGCGCCGGATGGCGACCCGGATCCAGCAGGCGCGCGAGCTCGTCCTGGTAGGCGGTGATGATCACCTCCAGCAGCGTCAGCCACTCGGCCTCGGTCAGCACCGCGAGGTCGGTCTTGCCGATGCTCTCCAGGTACTCGCCCGCCATGGGGCTGGCCGCCGCGATGGCGGCAATCTCGTGCTCGTCGGGATCAACCACGCCCCACCTCCGGCAGAGCGCGTTCATGCAGCGCATGGAGCAGGCCGGCAGCGGTTCGCTGGTTTGCACCCGCGGATCGAACCAGCCGAAGCCGCGGGCGGTGCGGAGGCGACATGCGGCGCATCTCACACGAACCTCGCGGCGGCGATTTCGGTGTACTGGCCCGCCGGCCGCACCTGGATCGCGATGGGACGGCGCAGCTGATCCAGCTGCTCCAGCGCCGCATCGACGGTCGCGGGGGGCGGCAGATTGCCGGCACGCCGCCGCCACCAGCCCACCGCCTTGTCGCGCGGAAAGCCGGTGTGTTCGAAGCAGACCCATTCGCTGTGCCGCGCGAGGCCGCATTCATAGGTGACGCGCAGCGAGGCGGGCTTTCCAGGCTTGTCGTGGCGCGCGTAGGTGATGCCGGTCACATCGCACCAGGCCGCCTGGATCTGCGTCGAGAGCAGCGCGTTCGACGCCGCCTGCGGTGCGACCTTCACCACGGGCGGCGGGAACTCGTGATCACACTCGATGCAGTGCCGCGCGCTGGCGTGGTTGATGGTCTGGCACTCGGGGCACACCTTGATCGGCGCCTCGCCATCGCCGGCAGGTTCCTTCTTCCGGCCATCCACCGTGTCGATTGGACCGTGCCGCGCCGTGTTGCCGGCGAAGTCCAGGACGAGGCAGTCATCCTTGCCCTCGGCGAGGCGCGTGCCACGGCCGACCATCTGGACGTAGAGGCCCACGCTCTTCGTGGGGCGCAGCAGCGCGATCAGGTCGGTCCCCGGTGCATCGAAGCCGGTGGTCAGGACATTCGCGTTGGTGACGCAGCGCAGCCGCCCCGCCTTGAAGGCCGCCAGGATGCCGTCCCGCTCCGGGCCCGGCGTGTCGCCGGTGACGGTCTCGGCGGAGATGCCGTGCTCGCGGATGGCATCGCGGACGTGGCGGGCGTGGGCGACGCCGGAGCAGAACACCAGCCAGGAGCCGCGGCCCTCGCCGTGCTGGACGATCTCGGCCACGGCGGCGCTGGTTACCTCATCGCGGTCGACCGCCGCTTCGAGGTCCTTGGCGATGAATTCGCCGCCGCGGGTGCCGACGCCGCCCACGTCGAGCTGCGTCGAGGTCTGCTTCGGGACGACGGGGCAGAGATAGCCCTGCTGGATCATCTCCAGCACCGGCACCTGGAAGGCGATGTCGGTGAAGAGGCGATCCTTCCCCTCGTGCAGCATACCGCTGTCCAGGCGATACGGTGTCGCGGTGAACCCGACGACCTTGAGCAGGCCGGCGTTGATCTCGTTCAGCTGCGCCAGGAAGGAGCGGTACATGCCGCTGTCGCCGCGGCCGAGCAGGTGTGCCTCGTCGATCAGCACCAGGTCGCAGCGCTGCACCTGCCGCGCATGGCGGTGGATGGACTGGATGCCGGCGAACAGGATCTGCGCGTGGATGTCGCGGCGCGACAGCCCGGCCGAGTAGATGCCGGCCGGCGCCTCTGGCCAGGCGCGCAGCAGCGCCATGAAGTTCTGCTGGATCAACTCCTTCACGTGGGTGAGGATCAGAACGCGGGTGTCGCCATAGGCGGCGATCGCCTCGCGGGTGAAGCCGGCGATGCAGAGGCTCTTGCCCGTGCCGGTCGGCATCACAACCAGCGGGTTGCCGCTGCTGGCCGAGAAGTAGTCATAGAGCGCCTCGATGGCGGCGCGCTGGTACGGGCGGAGGGAGAGGGTCATGCCGCCACCCCCATCGCCACGGCATCCACCTTGCTGAGCCACCGACCGCCCGTCTCGCAGCCGGTGCAGATCAGCTCGGCGATGTGCGGCCCCTTGCCGGGCCCCACGCGATAGATCGTGGCGCGGCAGATGCGGCACGGGAGGTGCGAGACGACGTCGGGCGGCGTCGCGGCGGGCACGCCGTCACGCCATTCGCCGCCATCCGGCATCCGATAGCTGACCCAATCCTCGCCCGCGTCGATCTGCTCGGCGGCCACAAAGTCCGGCAGGTAGAGATGTGCCGCGCAACCGACCTCCTGCTCGCGCCGGCCGAGCGGGGCTGCGTGCCGGGCGCAATGCCAGTCGCCACCCTGGACCGGCGATGCATGCAGGCAGGACCGGCAATGCCGCTCCGGCGCCGCGCCGGCATGACAGACGGCGTGGTGGTCGCAGAAGCGGCACTGCCACCAGGCGGGATCCTGGCTGATGCGGGCCGGCGGCCGCGCGGCGCCGATGATGCGCTCGGCCTTGGCCAGGATGCGCAGCCCGGCCTCGGCATCGTGCCGGATGCGCTCCTGGTAGAGCTCGTCCGTGTCTTTGCAGACCGCCAGGTAGAAGGCCCGATCGAGGCCGGCGAGATGCATGTAGGCCTGCAATTGCGCCCAGTGCAGCGGCTTGGACGCGGCGACGCCCTCGGCCTTCAGCTTGGCGAAGGACTTGGCGCTGTGGGTCTTGAACTCGCAGACGTGCCAGGTCGCCGGCGCCTCGGGCAGCCCGATCGCCACCGCGTCCATGCTGCCGCCGAAGTGGCCGGAGGCGTCGCGCAGGTTCCACTGGCGCCCCGTCGCGGGATCCAGGTCCAGGACCGTCACGCCGATGCGGCGCAGGTCGGCGACGAAGCGGGCCTCGGCCAGATTGCCGGTGTCGAACAGCCGCAGCAGCCGGCCGGTGTGGCGCGCACGCGTGGCCCAGCGGAAGGAATACCAGATGGCCCGCTCGCATTCGGTGCCGATCAGCGAGGCGCCGAGATGTGCGCGATAGCCGTTGTCCGCTGCCGCCTCATAGGCTGCGTAGATGGCGGTGACGGTGGGGGACGCGGGCGGAGGAAGGGCAGCCATGACCTGATCCTGGTTCGAGGGAGGGAGGCCGGCAGGCGGGCTGCCTGCCGGCTGGTGATCAGGCATTGCGGCGCCAGGGCGGGGTCGCTGCCGCGCCGGTGCGCGCAGCGGGCGGAGGTGCCGCGGCGGCCGGGCGGGGCCCCGGGGTGGCAGGGCGCGGGGCGGTGGCGGTGGCCGCGCCGGCATTGGCCGCCGAGTACCCGGCCACCTTGTTCCGCGCCTCGCGGTAGACGCCGTACTTGTCGTTGCCGGCCGGCTCGACCTTCAGCGTCACGATCAGCGGCTTGAAGTGCAGCTGCTCGCTGTCGCTGACATGCACCTGGCCGACCGCGTGGCAGATGGCCGACAGCGTGTCAATCGGCACTGAATTGGGACCCCAGATCGGCACGCAAAAGGGACCCTCTTGTGAGGTGTGTTGAGGGGGCGTTCAGGCGCGGTTCTTGAATCGCCAACTATCGTTGCCGGTCTCGACGATGTC
>NZ_BDLP01000124.1:0-11787 GCF_001950415.1 Roseomonas sp. TAS13 | reverse complement strand
GAGGCCGGCATGGGTGAGGCGGCGGAAATGGCGGGCGATGCTGTCGGGGTTGCCGTAGTGGGCGGGCAGTGCGCGCCAGGGGGAGGCGGTGAGGGCGAGATGGAAGATGGCGTCCATGCGGCGGCGGAGGTCCGCGACGCGGCGGCCGGCCGGGGTGCGGGGGAGGAGATAGGGGAGGAGGGCGTGCCACTCGGCATCGGTGAGGGGGCGAAAGGGCTGGGGTGGGGAGAGGCGGGGGAGGAGCATGGGAGGAAGTGTAGCATGGTGGGGTGGAATTAGGAAGATTTTCCTTTTGTTGGTGAGGGATGGGAGGTGTCATGGCCGCTGCCGGCCTTGGACGGCCTCTTCGCGGCATCGGGCCGCGATCCGGGATCTTCATTGGACAGGTCGCAGCCCGTGACCCAGATTGCCGTTCCCTGAAGGAATTGCGCATGGACGGCCTTTCCCGTTGTTCCCGGCGCCCGGAGAATGCCGGGGATCAGCGCGGGAGCTTTCTCGGAATCCTGCTGCTCTTTCTTCGCCTGGGCCTGACCTCCTTCGGTGGACCGGTCGCCCATCTCGGCTATTTCCAGGACGAGTTCGTGACCCGCCGCCGTTGGCTCGACGAGAAGGGCTATGCCGATCTCGTCGCGCTGGCCCAGTTTCTTCCAGGTCCGGCCAGCAGCCAGGTCGGCTTCTCGCTCGGCGTGCTGCGGGGCGGCCTGCCCGGCGGGTGCGCGGCCTGGCTCGGCTTCACCCTGCCGTCGGCCGTGGTGATGCTGCTGGCGGCCTATGGGGTGGAGTGGGCGACGGGCGGCATGGGCGTGGGCATCGTGCATGGCCTCAAGCTGGTTGCTGTCGCCGTGGTGGCGCAGGCCGTCCGTGGCATGGGGGGAAGCTTGTGCCCGGATCGGCCGCGGCGGACGATCGCGGTGCTGGCCACCGTCGCGGTCCTGCTCCTGCCCTTCGCCTTCACCCAGGTCGGCGTGATCCTCGCCGGTGGCGCGGCGGGCCTTGTCCTTTACCGGGGCGGCGACGCGGGGCCGCCGGGCGCGGCGATGCCGTTCCAGGTTTCTCGCGGTGCCGCGGCCGCAGCCCTCGTCCTGTTCCCCGTCCTGCTGATCGGCCTGCCCGTGCTGGCCACGGCCACCGGGTCCCACGCGGTCGCCACGGTCGAGGCATTCTACCAGGCCGGGTCGCTGGTCTTCGGCGGCGGGCACGTCGTGCTGCCGCTTCTGGAGCGTGCCTATGTGCCAGCCGGCTGGATCAGCGCCGACCGGTTCCTCGCGGGCTACGGCGTGGTCCAGACGGTGCCCGGGCCGCTTTTCACCTTTGCCGCCTTCGTGGGCGCCGCGCAGAATCTGGCGCCGAACGGCATTGCCGGGGCGGTGCTCGCGTTGCTGGCGGTGTTTCTGCCGGGCATCCTGCTGATGTACGGCATGCTGCCCTTCTGGGACGCGCTGCGGCACCGGCCGGCGGCGCGCGCGGCCATGCAGGGCGTCAACGCCGCAGTCGTCGGCATCCTCGCCGCGGCCCTGTTCGACCCGATCTGGATATCCACCGTCCGTACCCCTGCCGACTTCGCCATCGCCGTGCTGGCCTTCGCTGCACTGGTCTGGTGGCGGGTTCCGGTCTGGCTGGCCGTCGTCCTGACGGCAGCCATGGGGGCGGTCCTGGCCGCCTAGGCGCAGGACTCATTGATCCAGAAGAGGACGGTGGGGGCGAGGGAGATGGCCGAGAAAGGTATGGGCACAGCGGTCGTAGCGCATGGCGACGCGGCGCCAATCCTCGATGCGATGGCTCTGGCGGTGGAGTGCCTTATCGTAGGGAATCGGGATCTTCCGGCTGCGGGTCGGGGGGAACTGATCCTGGCGGAGCGGGGCATCACCGTCACGCACGAGAGCATCCGGGGCTGGTGCCGGAAGTTCGGCCCGGAGTTCGCGGCCAAGCTGCGGCGGCGCCGTCCGAAGCCGAGCGACATCTGGCACCTCGATGAGGTGCTTCTGCGCATCAATGGCGTGCTGCACTATTTCCGGTGAGTGGTAGACCGGCACGAGGTGGTGCTGGACATCCTCGTTGGTTGTGTTGCGCAGTTTGCGACGGGCAGCAAATGGCGTGGATAGCAGGCGGATCAGGCAGCAGCCTGGAACAGCTCGGCGATGGAACTCGCCTGGACCCGCATGTTCCGCCCGCCGGTATCCCGAACCTGTGCCTTCCTGTTCATGGCCATCGCCTCGCGGCCCGCCAGTGTTCGTCGCGCCATATGGAAACTGCCGAAGCCAGGCCCCGGTCTGACCAGGCGTTTCACGCGCCGGTGGTCCTGTTCCACGATGTTGTTGAGGAACTTGCATTGCCGCAGGCGGGAGAAGCGCCACAGCTCGCCATTCCCTTTCAACTGCTCGATGGCAGACGGACAGGCCGGGTTCTTGTCCACCGTGATGGTACGAGGGTTGACCGTATGCGGCTGCCGCAGCGCCTTGCGGAAGAAGCGCTTCGCGGCCGCCGCGTCCCGCCTGGCCGAGAGCAGGAAGTCGATCGTCTGGCCGCGGCTGTCGACAACCTCGGGCAGGAACCAGAGATACTGTCACAGAAGAACGATCGGGAAGGTCAATGCGGAAGTACGCCCATTCCATTCAAGGCAAGGAAGCCGTTTCCTGGGAGGAACTCTCTTCCCATCTTCAGGATGTCTCCACCCGGGCGGCTTCCTTCGCAGCCGCCTTTGGATGGTCAGAAATGGCGCGAATCGCCGGCCTCCTTCATGACATCGGAAAAGTCTCCAACGCTTATCAGGCCTACATCGCGTCCCCGGCGGTCCCAGGTCGTAAGGGGCCGGACCATTCCACGGCCGGAGCAAGGGAGGCCCTGAACAGCTATCCAAAAGGGGTGGGATGGCTGCTGGCTGGCATCATCGCGGCGCACCATGCTGGGTTGGCCGATGGCAAGAAACTGCGGGCCACGCGCTTCGGTGCGGATTACCGGCTGGAACCATATGATGGGTGGCAGGCGCATACCGGCCCCTTGCCGCCCGCCCAGGCGATGGTGCCGCCGGCCGGCTTCCAGCCCTCCCCTCATCCCGGCTTCTCCCAGGCATTCCTGACGCGGATGCTGTTCTCGTGCCTGGTGGATGCCGATTTCCTGGCGACGGAAGCCTTCTTTGCCCGGTCCAGGGGCGGGTCCCCGCACCGCGGCGGCCATAGCCCGCTGGACATGCTCCGCCAGCGACTCGAAGCGTCCCTGGCAGCTCTGCCGACGACGGGAGCGCCCGATATCAACGCGCTGCGGCAGCGGGTGCTGAAGCATGCGCGGGCGAAGGCCGCGCTGGCACCGGGCCTCTTCACCCTCACCGTGCCCACCGGCGGCGGCAAGACGCTGACCTCGCTCGCCTTCGCGCTGGAGCATGCGCGCCGGCATGGGCTGCGGCGCGTGGTCTGTGTGGTGCCCTTCACCGCGATCATCGAACAGACCGTCGACGTGTTCCGCAGCGCCCTGGGCACGCAGGACGACGTGCTGGAGCACCATTCCGGCGTGGACTGGGAAGGCCCGGAATCGGAGGAGGGGACGGAGCCGGACAGCCTCACCCGGCTGAAGCGCGCGGCGGAGAACTGGGACGCGCCGATCGTCGTCACCACCGCGGTGCAGTTCTTCGAGAGCCTTTTCGCCAGCCGCACCTCCCGCTGCCGCAAGCTGCACAACCTGGCCAAGGCGGTGATCGTGCTGGACGAGGCACAGACCCTGCCGCTGCCAGTGCTGCGCCCCTGCATGGCGGCGCTGGAGGAGCTGGCGCGCAACTACGGCAGCAGCGTCGTGCTCTGCACCGCGACCCAGCCGGCGCTGCGACAGAAGGACGGCTTCAAGGGCGGATTCGACCTCGACGACACGCGCGAGCTGGCCCCGGAGCCCCGTGCCCTCTACGCCGCGCTGAAGCGCGTGCGGGTTGAGGTGATGCCGCAGCCCGTATCCGACGCCGCAATCGCCACGCGCTTCGCGGACCAGCCGCAGATGCTGTGCATCGTCAACAGCCGCGCGCATGCCGCGGCGCTGTACGAAGCGATCCGCGAACTGCCCGGGGCGATGCATCTCAGCACGCTGATGTGCGCGAAGCACCGTCGGGAGGTGCTCGCCCAGGCGCGGAAGCGGCTGCGTGACGGTGGGCCGGTGCGGCTGGTCTCCACCAGCCTGATCGAGGCAGGCGTGGACATCTCGCTGCCCGAGGTCTGGCGTGCCGAGGCGGGGCTGGATTCCATCGCCCAGGCGGCGGGCCGCTGCAACCGTCATGGGGAGCTGCCGGCCGGGCGGGTGGTGGTGTTCACGCCGCAGGAGGACAAGGTGCCGCACAGCCTGAAGCGGTTCCGGCAGGCGGCGCAGGGCGTGCTGGGGCGCACGGAGGACCCGTTGGGGCTGGAGGCCATCCGGGCCTACTTCCAGGCGCTGTACTGGACGCAGGGTGACGAGGCATTGGATGCGACCATGGTGGACGGGTATCGCGGCGTGCTGCCGGCCCTCGCCGAGGGGCGGAGGAGCGGCGAGTTCCCCTTCCGCAGCCTGTCCGAGGCCTTCCAGCTGATCGACGAAACCATGCTGCCGGTCGTCGTCGCCTGGAATTCGGAGGCCAAGGAGGATTCGGAGGCCAAGGAGCTGCTGCGGAAGATCGAGGCGATGGATCGGCCACTGTCCGCCGACCTGCGGAAGCTGCAGCCCTACACGGTGTCCGTGCCGCGGCAAGCGCGGGCGCAGTGGCTCGCGACAGGGGCACTGCGCCCGGTGCATGTCGGGCTGGGCGATGCACTGCTGACCTTCGTGGCCGAGGCGCCTTACGACCAGCAGACGGGGTTGCGGCTGGGGGACAGTGCGCTGCTCCGGCGGGTGGAGGAGAATGTATGGTGAGACCTCGTCTGCCGGCCGCGGCTCAGGATCGGGGCGGTGGGAATTTCCCGTAACGATATCGTCCCCAGAACATCTTTCGCGCGACGATGGAGCGTATATCTTTCTCCACGGGGTCAGATGCGAATCGGTCTGGCATCTTCGCGTTCTGGATGCGGGCCAACTCGGGAGGGAGACATGCTGTTTTCGTGGCACCCGGCATGAGCTTCGGCGTCCGGCTGCATGTCTGGGGTGACCGCGCCTGCTTCTCCCGCCCGGAGATGAAGGTCGAGCGTGTTTCCTACGACGTCATCACCCCTTCCGCCGCGCGCGGCATTCTGGAAGCGATCCACTGGAAGCCGGCGATCCGCTGGGTGGTGGACCGGCTCCATGTCCTTCGCCCGATCCGCTTCCAGTCCTTCCGCCGCAACGAGGTGTCCAGCAAGATCCCCGGCCCCACGGCGGAACGCGCCATGCGGGCAGGCTCCGTCGCCGGGCTGGGGATGGTGATGGAGGAGGTGCGGCAGCAGCGGGCCGCCACCCTGCTCGTCGACGTTGCCTATGTGATCGAGGCGCATTTCGTCATGACGCCGCGCGCTGGCGCCGAGGACACGCCGGCCAAGCACCTGTCGATGTTCAACCGGCGCGCCGAGGCCGGGCAGTGCTTCCATCGCCCCTGCCTCGGCACACGGGAGTTCGCCGCGGAGTTCGCGCTGCTCCCGCCCGGGGCCCCGCTGCCGGCGAGCACCCTGCCGCCGGACCAGCGCGACCGCGACCTGGGCTGGATGCTGCACGACATCGACCATGAGGCGGGCGCGGTCTCGCGCTTCTTCCGGGCACGGATGCGTGACGGGGTGGTGGATGTGCGCGCCTGCCTGGAGGAGGGCAGCGCGACGTGACCATCCTTCAATCGCTCGACCGCTACTATGACCGTATGGCAGCGCGGGGGGAGGCGGAGGCGCCCGGCTACTCCCGCGAGAAGATCGGCTTTGCCATCCTGCTCTCCCCGGAGGGCGAGCCGGTCAATCAGAAGGACTTGCGTGAGCAAGTCGGCAGGAAGCTGCAGCCTCGCCTGGTGGAAGTGCCGGCCGCCGTCAAGCGGACGGCGGGCATCTCGCCCAATCTGCTCTGGGACAAGAGCGCCTATGTGCTCGGCCGCACTGCCGGCCAGGGGCGCCGCACCGCCGACGAGCACGCGGCCTTCCGCAAGCTCCATCTGGACCTGCTGGCGGAAACGAAGGACCCGGGGCTGCTCGCACTGCGCCGCTTCCTGGAAGCCTGGCAGCCAGAACGCTTCGACGCGCCGCCTTTCGAGGCGGAGATGCTGGACGTCAACCTGATCTTCGCGCTGGAGGGCGAGCACCGCTATCTGCATGAACGGGAGGCCGCGCGCGCTCTGGTCGCGGCGCGCGGGGGTGGCGAGGGGAAGCGCGCCATCTGCCTCGTTTCCGGCATGGAGGCGCCGATCACGCGGCTGCACCCGACCATCAAGGGGGTGGAGGGCGCGCAGAGTTCCGGCGCGGCGTTGGTCTCCTTCAACCTCGAAGCCTTCGGTTCCTACGGCCAGGAGCAGGGCGCGAATGCCCCGACCTCGGAGGCGGTCGCCTTCCGCTACGGCGCCGCGCTGAACCGCATGCTGGACCGCGGCAGCCGCAATCGCCTGCCGCGCCCGGTCGGCGACACCACCGTGGTGTTCTGGGCCGATGCCTCGGATGTCGGCGAGGAGACAGCCGAGGCGGCCGAGAGCGCCTTCGATACCCTGTTCAACCCGCCCGCCCCGGAGGGTGATCCGGCGCGCGACGGCGAGGAGGCCGCGAAGCTGCGCGCCCTTCTCGCCGCGCTGCATGAGGGCCGCCCGCTGCGCGACGCCGACCCGAAGCTCACCGAGGGCGTGCGCTTCCACATCCTGGGCCTCGCACCCAATGCCGCGCGTCTTTCCGTGCGCTTCTGGCTGTCGGACGACTTCACCGTCTTTGCCCGTAGGCTAGCCGACCACTATGCGGCGCTGGCGATCGAGCCGCCGCCCTGGCGCGCGTTGCCGCCCTCGGTGAACCGTCTGCTGGTGAAGACCGTCGCCCTGCAGGAGAAGTTCGACAACATCCCGCCTCTGCTCGCCGGGGAGGTGACGCGCGCCATCCTCGCCGGCACGCCCTATCCGCGCAGCCTGCTCGCCACCGCCATCATTCGGCTGCGCGCGGGCGACGATGCCGGCACCGGCTGGCACGCCGCCGCGATCCGCGCCGTGCTCGCCTCGCACCATCGAAAGGAATCGCCGCCCGTGAGCCTCGATCGGGAGAATGCCAGTTCGGCCTATCAACTCGGCCGACTCTTCGCGATGGCCGAGATCGCCCAGCGCGTCTCGCTGGGCAAGGTGAACGCCACCATCCGCGACCGCTACTTCGGCGCCGCCTCCGCCACGCCGGCCAACGTCTTCCCGCTGCTGCTGCGGGGGGTACAGAACCATCTCGGCCGGCTGCGCAAGGAAGGCAAGGGTGGCTGGATCGAGAAGGAGATCGACCAGATCTTCGCGCAGCTCCCGCCCTCGCTGCCGCGCTCGCTTGCGCTGCAGAAGCAGGGGGAGTTCGCTATCGGCTACTACCACCAGCGCAGCGCGCGCATCGGCAGCAAATCCGCCGGGCAGATCGCGGACGAGGAAGAGAGCAAGGAAGGCGACATCGATGAGTGAGACGGCCGCGCTGACCCGGCGGCACGAGTTCGTGCTGTTCTTTGACGTCACCAACGGCAACCCGAACGGTGATCCGGATGCGGGCAACCTGCCGCGCCTGGACCCCGAGACCAACCGCGGTCTGGTGTCGGACGTCGCGCTGAAGCGCAAGCTGCGCAACTACGTGGCGCTTGCCCGGGGCGACCGGCCGGGGCACGAGATCTACATGCGCGATGGAGCTACGCTGAACGTCGAGCACAGGCGCGCCTGGGCCGCCGTGATGCCGGAGGTGACCAAGGCCGACGAACAGAAGAAGCTGCCGAAGGACGAGGCCAAGTCCCAGGCCCTGACGCGCTGGATGTGTGCGAATTTCTGGGACATCCGCAGCTTTGGCGCGGTGATGACCACGGGAGTCAATGCCGGGCAGGTGCGCGGGCCGGTGCAGCTTACCTTCGCCACCTCGGTCGAGCCGGTGCTGCCGCTGGAGATTTCCATCACCCGTCTCGCCGCCACCACCGAGAAGGATGCGGAGGAGAAGGGTGGCCGCACCATGGGCCGCAAGCACATTATCCCCTACGGTCTCTACCGCGCGCACGGCTTCGTTTCCGCGCCACTCGCCTCGCATCCGGTCAAGGGCACGGGCTTCTCCGAAGCCGATCTCGACCTGCTGTTCGAGGGGCTGACGCAGATGTTCGAGCATGACCGCTCCGCCGCCCGGGGCGAGATGGCCACGCGACGCCTGGTGGTGTTCCGGCACGCCACGGCGCTGGGCAATGCGCGGGCCAGCGACCTCTTCGACCGGGTGCGCTGCTGGCGGCGCAAGGGGGAGAGCCGCCACCCCGTGGGCGCGGAGACGATCGACAACTGGCCTGCCGCCCGCAGCTTCGCTGATTACGACATCACTGTCGATCGCGACGGGCTGCCGGAGGGGGTGGAGGTGATCGAGCGTTGAGCGTCGTACCATGCCCGTTCCCCATCATCCGGAGGCCGAGGACGGGCTGATCCCGCTCTCGGCGTTGCAGCACCAGATCTTCTGCCCGCGGCAATGCGCGCTTATCCATGTGGAGCAGCTCTGGGCGGAGGATGGCGCGACCGCCGAGGGCAGGCTGCTGCACGAGCGGGTGGATGCCGGAAAGGGCGAGACGCGGCCAGGCCTGAGGGTCGCCCGTGGGATCGCCCTGCGCTCCCTGGCGCTGGGCGTGGTGGGCAAGGCAGATACGGTGGAGTTTCGTGGCCGCCCGCCACAGCCTTATCCTGTCGAATACAAGCGCGGCCGTCCAAAGGCGCACCGGGCGGATGAGGTGCAGATCTGCGCCCAGGCCGTCTGCCTGGAGGAGATGTCCGGCACGACCATCCCCGAGGGTGCCCTGTTCTACGGCCAGACCCGGCGCCGGGTCGTGGTGCGTTTCGACAAGGCGCTGCGGGCTCTGACGGCTGCCACGGCGGAGGCGGCGCGGGCGAACATCCTGGCGGGGGTGACGCCACCGCCGGTGCTGCAATCGGGCTGCCGGCGTTGCTCGATGAGCGACCTGTGCCAACCCGCCCGTCTGGAGAAGCCGCCGAAGGTTGCCGCCTGGCTCGCGCGGCAACTGGCGGCGGAGGAGTGATCCGATGCGGCGCATGCTGAACACGATCTACGTCACGCGCGATGCAGCCTGGCTGCGCAAGGACGGTGCCAACCTCGTGGTCGAGGTGGAGGGTGAGGAGGTCGGCCGTGCGCCGCTCCACATGCTGGAGGGGCTGGTCACCTTCGGACGTCCCGGCTTCTCGCCCGCCCTCATGGCGGCCTGTGCGGAGGGCGGCATCACCATGTCCTGCCTCGACCCGAACGGGCGCTTCCTGGCGCGGATCGAGGGCGCACGCAGCGGCAACGTCCTACTTCGCCGCGCGCAGTACCGGTTGGCGGATGATCCGACGCGCGCTGTGCCGATCGTGCGCGGCATCGTGTCGGCAAAGGTGGCGAACCAGCGCGTCGTGTTGCTGAGAGCATTGCGTGACCATGGCGCCGTCATGGAGGCACCGGTGCGGGAAACGCTGGAACTCTGTTCCGCCCGGTTGTTGGATCAGGCGCGCCGAATCCTGCTGGCGGCAGACATCGACCTGTTGCGCGGCCTGGAAGGTGAGGCGGCCGCGCTGTATTTCGGCGTCTTCGGGCACCTGGTTCGCGCTGCGGACGCCGCCATGGGTTTCACCGGTCGTTCACGCCGGCCTCCGCTGGATCGCATGAACGCGCTGCTTTCCTTCCTCTATGCCATGCTGGGGCATGATTGCCGCGGCGCGCTGGAGGCGCATGGGCTGGACCCACAAGTGGGCTTCCTCCATCGTGACCGTCCTGGTCGCGCCGGGCTGGCGCTGGACCTGATGGAGGAGCTGCGGCCGGTGCTGGCCGATCGCCTGGCGCTGAGCCTGGTGAATCGCGGACAGCTGCGGGCTGGGGATTTCGTCGTGGAGGAGGCCGGCGGTGTGCGCCTGACCGACGACGCCCGGAAGCAGGTGCTGATCGCTTGGCAGGAACGCAAGCGCACCACGCTACGGCATGGCTTTCTGGGTGAGGCCGTACCGCTTGGGTTGATCCCTTACCTACAGGCACAGCTTCTGGCTCGCCACCTGCGCGATGATTTGGATGGCTATCCTGGCTTCTTCTGGAAGTAGGCCAAAGCCATGCTCATGCTCATCACCTATGATGTCAGCACCGTGACGCCAGCGGGACGTCGCAGGTTGAGACGTGTGGCTCGTGCCTGTCTCGACCATGGCCAGCGGGTGCAGAATTCCGTGTTCGAATGCGAAGTTGACCCGGCACAGTGGACCGCGCTACGCGCGCGTCTGATGGCCGAGGTTGATCTGGAGCAGGACAGCCTGCGTTTCTACCGCCTCGGCGCTTCGGGCAGAGCCCGGGTGGAACATATGGGTGCAAAGCCCGTTCTGGATCTGGAAGGACCATTGGTCTTCTGAGATGACGCAATTTGCGCGATCCGGTAGCGACCATGCCGTGGCGTGGTGGCTCGCGGAGCGCTGAACTCATTGAAAACAGAAGAAGAGTTTGTATAAGCGGAAAGACGCTGCCGGACCGACCTAGGCTTCCACCCTGGTTCGCGACGAGTGGCGGGCAAACCATGGAGCTTTCACAAAAAAAAGTGCCGGGAGTCGCTCCCCGTGCGGGAGCGTGGATCGAAACTGACGGGGGAGCCGCCATGGTCAATGCCTTCGACGTCGCTCCCCGTGCGGGAGCGTGGATCGAAACGACTGGGCGGATATCCGCTGGTACGACTGGAAGCGTCGCTCCCCGTGCGGGAGCGTGGATCGAAACAGCACCCACTGCGTGTTGTTCCGGCTGTCCTCAGGTCGCTCCCCGTGCGGGAGCGTGGATCGAAACACCGAGGCCATCGAACGCCAGGGCGGCACCGGCGTCGCTCCCCGTGCGGGAGCGTGGATCGAAACGTGGCGGACGCGGCGGACAAGCTGGGCGCCACGGGTCGCTCCCCGTGCGGGAGCGTGGATCGAAACCAGGCGCTCGCGGTGACAGCGGCCCAAGCGTGGGAGTCGCTCCCCGTGCGGGAGCGTGGATCGAAACTCTTTGCCGCAGGCATGCCGGTTCAGGGCTTGCCGTCGCTCCCCGTGCGGGAGCGTGGATCGAAACATCTGCAAGGGTGGGCGACGGTGGGCGCCCGATCGTCGCTCCCCGTGCGGGAGCGTGGATCGAAACCCGAGCAGACGAGCAGGGCGGCGGTTACGAGACGTCGCTCCCCGTGCGGGAGCGTGGATCGAAACAAGGAGATCGCCAAGATACCGGCCGAGAAGTTGGACGTCGCTCCCCGTGCGGGAGCGTGGATCGAAACAGCCCGCTCCAACGCACGACATTGCCGCGGGGGTCGCTCCCCGTGCGGGAGCGTGGATCGAAACTCAGGCGGCGCAGTGCTCTCGATCTCCGCGCCAAGTCGCTCCCCGTGCGGGAGCGTGGATCGAAACCGGTATCAGCAAGGAGTTGCTGGGCACCGCCGACGTCGCTCCCCGTGCGGGAGCGTGGATCGAAACATGCGACCGCGCGCCATGTTCTTGACCACGCCAGCGTCGCTCCCCGTGCGGGAGCGTGGATCGAAACGATGCGGAGAAGTGCCGAGACGGCCTCGAAGCGCGTCGCTCCCCGTGCGGGAGCGTGGATCGAAACCCCCTGGAGGGGGAAAACCCCCAGGGCGGTCGTCGTCGCTCCCCGTGCGGGAGCGTGGATCGAAACTCCACGGCGCTCGACGCGGCCAGGACCGCCGGGCCGTCGCTCCCCGTGCGGG
>NZ_BDLP01000123.1:0-11799 GCF_001950415.1 Roseomonas sp. TAS13 | reverse complement strand
GGGCACGGAGTTGGGAAGCTCCGGCGCCGGGGTGGCACCGCAGCCGGCCAGGGCGAGCAGGATCAGCCCGGCGCCGCAAGCCGCGCGGTGCCGGAAGAGGCGCCGCAAGGGTTGCGGGCCGATTCTCACGCTACCGCCTCCAGCTCCACCTCTGCCACGAAGCGCGGGTCGGCGAAGCCGTCCACCAGCAGCAGCGTCGCGGCGGGCTGGTGGCCGTTCAGCCATTGGTCCCGCCGCCGGCGCCAGGGGCCGATATGGATGCGCTGCACCAGGTAGGCGGTCAGCCGCACGACATTCGCCGGGGTCATGCCATGCGCCTTCAGGATGGTGTCGAGGTTGCGGAAGACCTGCCCGATCTGCTCGTCCGCATGGGCGGCGATCCGGCCGTCGGGGGTCACGCCCGCCTGGCCGCTGACCACGAGCCGCCTGCTGGCGCCCTGGACGAGGACCGCGTGGGAATAGGCCGCGTGGGGCTCGTGCACGCCCTCGGGGTTGGATGTGGTGATGATTCCCATGCTGGTACTCCTCCGGCTGATGGTCCGGCCGCCGGTTGGCCTGCGGCGGCGTCACGCCCGCCCAGGCTCCGGTCCCGGGCCTTCCAGGAGCACCATCCTGCGGTTGTTCTCAGCTTGGCGGAAGCTCTTCGCGCTCGATACTTCCCGGCGCGGGGGTGGGAACGACCGGCGTGGTCTCCTGCACCCAGTCCCGCAGGTTCCGGCGGACCTGGACCTCGAACTCCACGTTCAGGTCGTCCATCGCCTTGCCGACCACATCCTCCGCATTGCCGGCGGCGGTGTTGCCGCCACCCAGGTTCATCACCGCGCCCCGTCGCGCCTCGGCCTCCGCGAAGGCGAGCTGCTGCCCGTCCGCGCCGAGGATGGTGAGCCGGCAGCGCAGCACGCAGTCGAGTCGCTCGCTGGCATCGGTGAACATCCCGCCCGACTGGCGGCTGCGCGTCAGGGTCGCGGTCTCCACGGTGAAGGCGGCCCGTCCCGTGGTGCCGGCGGCGGACAGGCGGTCACGCCCCATGCGCTCGACCTCCGTGGCCGGCACCAGCGGCGCCGGCGGGTCGGCGCGGATCACCGCGCCCGGCTGCGGCGGCGGGAAGTCGAGCCCGGCGACGTTCAGGCGCAGCGGGGTCAGCCAGGCATAGCCTTCGGGCCGGCGCAGGCGCGTCACCGGCGCCTCCCCCCCGGAACAGGCGGCCGCCAGGAGCGGCAGCGGCAGCAGGAGGGCTTGGCGTCGGCGGATCATGCGGATTCGCAGCTCCGTGGAGGGGCAGAAGAGGCGATGGGGCGAGAGGGGTAGCCGATCAGGCCCGCCCCGCACCAGAGCGTACGTCCGCGCGATCGAAGCGGAACTCGACGTTGCAGAACTCGCAGGTCATGGCGATCTGCCCGTCCTCGGCCATGTGGTCGAGGTCGTCGCCCGGAAAGGACTGCAGCACCGAGGCGAGTCGCGCCCGCGAGCAGCGGCAGCCATAGGACAGCGAGCGGGCGCGGTCGGTCACCAGGTCCTCCTCGTGGAAGAGGCGGTGCAGCAGGCGCTCCGGCGGCAGGGAATCGTCCAGGAGCTCCTCGTCCTTCAGCGTCCCGGCCAGGATGGTCGCCGTGCGCCAGGCCTCCTCCTGCTCCTCCTCGTCCAGTGCGCCGATGCCGCCCTCCCCCGCCACGCGCTCCATGATCAGGGCGGAGGCGCGCCAGCCGGAAGCGGTCCTCGCGGCGGCGAGGCGCACCCAGGCGCGGAGCTGCTCGGAGGTCTCGAAATAGCGGTCGGTCATCGCCGAGAGCGTGTCGCCCTCGATGGCGACGATGCCCTGGTAGCGGTCCATGTCCTGGCCCTGGTCGCAGGTGAAGGCCAGGTAGCCCTTGCCCAGCAGCGCCGCGGCCTCGCCCGTGGGTATATCCCTGGGTATATCCCTGGGCATGCCCTCCGCCCCCTCGCTGATCCGGGCATAGCCGCGCAGGCTGCCGGTGTCGGTGCAGTCGGCCAGCAGCATGCCGACCGGCCCGTCACCCTTGGCCTGGAGGGAAAAGGAACCCCGGAACTTCAGCGCCGCGGCGAGGCCGGCGGTAAGCGCCAGGGACTGGCCGAGCAGCCGGGCCACGTCCGGCGCATAGGCATGGCGGGAGATCAGGGCCTCGGCCAGTGGGCCGAGCCGCACCAGCCGGCCGCGCACGGGCCGGTTGGCGAGGTGGAAGGGCTGCACGCCGCGCGGCACGACCAGGTCCGGCACGGGCGGCCGGTCATGGTTGAGGAAGTCGGGCGTGGCGGAGGGTTCGGTGACGTCTTTCACCGCGCCTAGATAGGCGCTGCCCGTTCCGCCTGCGAGGTGCGGCCCCGCCCCTCTTTGCGAAGGGCGGCGCTGCGGCCACGGGATGGCTGCCCGCCTCCTGGCGGATGGCGGGGCGGCGGCCTCAGCGGCGGGTGGCGGCCAGGGCGGTTTCCAGGTCCTCGATCAGGTCCTGCCGGTCCTCCAGCCCGATCGACAGGCGCACCGTGCCGTCGCCGATGCCGAGCTTGGCCCGCTCCTCGGCGCCGATCCGCATATGGGTGGTCGTCGCGGGATGGGTGATCAGGCTCTTCGAGTCGCCCAGGTTGTTGGAGATGTCCACGACCCCCAGGGCGTTCATGAAGGCGAAGGCGGCCTCGCGCCCGCCGGCCAGGTCGAAGGTGACCATCGTGCCGCCCGCCGACATCTGGCGCATCGCGAGTTCCCGCTGCGGATGCGATTCCAGGGTCGGATAGCGGGTGCGGGAGACCTCCGTCCGCCCCTCCAGGAACCGCGCCACGGCCTCGGCGGACTGGCACATCGCCGGCATGCGGAGGTGCAGCGTTTCCAGCCCCTTCAGGATCACCCAGGCGTTGAAGGGGGACAGCGCCGGGCCGGTGTTGCGGGTGAAGGGCTGCAGCACCTCCTCGATCCACTTCTGCCGGCCGAGCACGGCGCCGCCCAGCGTGCGGCCCTGGCCGTCGAAGTGCTTCGTGGTGGAATAGACGACCACGTCGGCGCCGAATTCCAGCGGGCGCTGCAGCAGCGGCGTGGCGAAGACGTTGTCCACCACCACCAGCGCCCCCGCGGCATGGGCGAGATCGGCCACGGCGCGCAGGTCCACCACGTCCAGCATCGGGTTGGAGGGGGTCTCCAGCAGCACCAGGTCGGCCGGCGTCGCCAGGGCCTCGCGCCAGGCGGCGAGATCGCTGCCCTCCACGAATTCCGTGCGGATGCCGTAGCGCGGCAGCAGGGTGGACACGATCCAGTGGCAGGAGCCGAACAGGGCGCGAGAGGCCACCACGCGGTCGCCGGTCTTGAGGTGGCTGAGCATCGCCGAGGAGACGGCGGCCATGCCGGTGGCCACGACGCGACAGGCCTCCGCCCCTTCCAGCGCCGCCAGCCGGGCTTCCAGCGCCGTCACGGTCGGGTTGCCGAAGCGGGAATACTGGTAGTGCGGCGCGGCGCCGGTGAAGGCGGCCTCGGCATGCTCGGCGCTGTCGTAGACGAAGCCGGAGGTGAGGAAGAGCGCCTCCGAGGTCTCGTCGAAATTGCTGCGGGCCTGGCCGCCGCGCACGAGCAGCGTGGCGGGGCGGAGCGGCTTGTCGGAAAGGGGCTTGGCCATCAACCGGGTTCCCTGCGGACGAAGCCGGCCCGGTCGGGCGCCGCGGAAACGGCGCCACGGCCGTTTAGCGCGCTTCTTTTACCTCGCCGCAAGCTGGCCGGACAAATCGCGAGGGCACCCTTCCGGGTACAGGGCGCTTCTAGAGCAGATCCCCGCCGCATGGGAACCCTCCGCGCTGTGGCGAGGAGCCGCAGGGAAGCCACACCGGTCAGGAAATGCATTCCGGGCTCGCGGAGCGGGAATGGTCCGCCCCGTTTCGCTGAGTTGCCCGCTTGTAACCTTTCACGAATCCGATATTGATAACTACTCGCAATATCATCCGGGGAATTTGCTACGTGGTAACTCGCAGTGGAGTGCGCGACCTGATGACGCAGGGCGCGCTGGTGGCCGGGCTTGCCGTTTCCGTCTCGGCCGTGGCCCAGGCGCAAACCGCCAGCCCGACGGCGGAAGGCGCGCCGGCCCAGAGCCAGGCCCCGGCCTTCAGCCCTTCGCCGCTGGTCATCCCGCAGGTGAACGTGGAAGGGGCGGCGCCGCCCAACACGCTTCGCGGCCGCACCGGCATCGATCGCCTGCCGGACACGATCCAGGATACGCCGCAGACCATCAATGTCGTACCGCAGGAGGTCCTGCGCCAGCAGAACGTCACCACGCTGGAGCAGGCGCTGCGCAACGTTCCCGGGATCACCGCCTCGGCGGGTGAAGGCAATGGCGGCGTGGCGGGCGACCAGTTCCGCATCCGTGGCTTCAACGCCCAGAACGACCTGTTCTCGGATGGCCTGCGCGACTTCGGCACCTATGTGCGCGATGCCTTCACCACCGAGGAGGTGCAGGTGCTGAAGGGCCCCTCCGGCTTCGCCCTGGGCGGCGCCGGCACGGTGGGCGGCGGCGTGAACCAGGTGAGCCGCATGCCACACCTGGGCAACAGCTACGGCGGCGTGGCGACGGGCGGCATGGGTCCCTTCGCGCGCGCCACGGCCGACGTGAACGTGCAGGTGGGCGAGAGCAGCGCCGTCCGCCTCAACATGATGGGCCAGAGCAGCCATACCGTGGATCGGGACGGGCAGGATCAGCGGCGCTGGGGCATCGCGCCCTCCGTCGCCTTCGGTCTGGGCACGGATACCACCGCCACGTTGGAGTACCTGCACTACGAATACGATCAGGCCACCGAGAGTGGCGTTCCGGTTGTCACGCCCTTTGGCGGCATCGGCCGCCCGGCCACGGAGTACGGCCTCCGCCGCCGCAACTGGTACGGCAACCAGGGCGACCGCGACAAGGTCGAGGTGAACCGTCTCACCGCCACCCTGCAGCACCGCGTGAACGACTGGCTGACCCTGAACGACAGCTTCCGCACCTCCTGGGTCAAGCGCGACTTCGCCTACAGCCCCGTCACATGCGGCACCGGCGCCACGCTCACGGCCTTCAACAACAGCTGCTCGGGACAGTTCCTGGCCGGCAGGAACCCGAATGTCGGCTATGGCGGCGGCATCGGCGCCTATACGCAGGACACCTGGGGCATCCAGAACATCGCCACCGCGAATGCCAGGTTCGACACATGGATGCTGCGCCACGAGTTGACGGCGGGCGTGGACATCGCCCACGAGAGCACGGACCGCACCGGGCTCACGACGGTGGGCACAAGGCTGCTCCCCGGCATCCGGAACCCGGACAACGACTACAGCCTCGGCTTCACCACCGGCAGCGCCCTGCGCAACACGGACACGACCAATCTCGGCCTGTTCATGCGCGACCGGGTCTGGCTGATCCCGGAACTCTCGGTGATCGGCGGCTTCCGCTACACGCACTACAACCTGGACTACACGGCGGGTAACCGCGGCGCGGCGCCGACCACCGATATCAGCACCACCGAGGACTTCGTCGATCCCACCGCCAGCCTGGTCTTCGAACCGACGCCGGCGCAGACCTACTACTTCTCCTATTCGACCTCGACCACGCCGCCGGGCGCCAACTTCACCACCGTTCCTTTCACGGTGAACCCGAACGTCGAGCCCGAGCGCAACCAGAACTTCGAGGTCGGCGCCAAGGTCGGCGTGTTCGACAACCGGCTCGGCCTCTATGCCTCGCTGTTCCGGATCAACAAGAAGAACGCCACCACGCCGCTGGAAGACGGCACCGTGTACTCCACCAGCGACCGGCAGCGGGTGCAGGGTGCCGAGGCGGGCGTCACCGGCCGCATCACCCCGGCATGGAACGTCAACGCCAACTACACCTATCTCGACAGCGAGACCACGCGGTCCACGACGGCCGCCAATGTGGGCAACCGCGTCCAGTACGTGCCCAAGCACGCGGCCTCGCTGTGGACGACCTATGAGATCGCACCGCAGACGCCCTACAACATCACCCTCGGCGGCGGCATGTTCTATCGCAGCTCGGTCTATCTGAATGCCGCCAACTCGGCGAAGGTGCCGTCGAACCTGAGCTTCGATGCCATGGTGTCGCACAAGCTGGCCGAACAGCTCACGCTGTCCGTGAATGGCTATAACCTCGGCAATGCGCTGAACTACGACTCCCTGTTCTCGGGGCGCGTGATCCCGTCCGCGGGCCGCACCGTGCTGGTGTCACTGGCGGCGAATTTCTGACGCGGCCCGCCGGCAAGCCCTGCCGGCGGCCCCGGAATGCCGGGAGAGAGGAGGCGCCCGCGAGATGCCGGGGCCGTATCGCGGACGCCTCCCCGCCCGTTTCGGCGCCCTTTCCGGGGACTGCCTTCACGGGGACTGCCTTCCCGGCGGCCCCTTCGCCAAGGATGGAGTGGATCTCCGATGCTCGTGCGCATTCCCCATGTCCTGACGCCCGAGGAGGTCGCCTATGCCCGCCAGAGGCTGGAAGACGCGGCCTGGGAGGATGGGCGGACCACCGCCGGGGCGCAGTCGGCCCTGGTGAAGAAGAACCTGCAGATCCCGGAAGGTTCCCCGGTGGCGCGGGAACTGGGCGACCTGGTCCTGCGGGCGCTGGGCCGGAACCAGCTCTTCTCCACCGCCGCCCTGCCGCTGCGGGTCTATCCGCCGATGTTCAACCGGTACGATGTCGGCATGACCTTCGGCGCGCATGTGGACAATTCCGTGCGCCTCGTGCCCGGGGCGGGGATGCGCATCCGCACCGACGTCTCCTCCACCATCTTCCTGACCCCGCCGGAGGAATATGAAGGGGGCGAGCTGGTGGTGCGGGACACCTATGGCGAACAGCGCGTGAAGCTGCCGGCGGGCGACATGGTGGTCTATCCGGCCACCAGCCTGCACAGCGTGACGGAGATCACCCGGGGCTCGCGCTGGGGCTGCTTCTTCTGGAGCCAGTCCATGGTCAAGGACGATGGCCAGCGCGCCCATCTCTATGACCTGGACATGGGGATCATCGAGCTCCGCCGCTCCCTGCCCGACGACCACCCCGGCGTGCTGGCTATGACGGCGAGCTACCACAACCTCCTGCGGCGCTGGGCGGAGATGTGACCTCCGTGGGGCATGTGCGGGGTCTCTTGCCGGTCTCGCGTGGCCGGGGTAGAAGAGCCCGCACCTCGGCTGCGGGCGTAGTTCAGAGGTAGAACGTCAGCTTCCCAAGCTGAATGTCGTGGGTTCGATTCCCATCGCCCGCTCCACCCCCCCTTCCCGGCATCAGTGGTGACCGTTCCCAGCGGATCCGGCAGGACCGTTACGCTGCCGGCAGCCTCAGAAAGCCGTGAGGGAGCCGCCCCCGGCCTTTCGCCGCAACGCAGCATGCGTTCAATGATGCGACCCGGACAGGAGCATCCATGCGGCATCCCCTCATCCTCTCCAGCCTGCTGGCCCTCGCGAGCTGCGGCTATGAGGCCGCCGACACGGCGCATCAGGCGCAGATCAACATGGTGGGCATGACCTCGGCCGATCTGCAGTCCTGCGCGGGGGTGCCTGACAAGACCAGCAAGATCGACGCGCGCACGCAGATCTTCAGCTACATCCTCAGGAACCCATCCTCGGGCGGCATCGAGGTGACGCTGCCGATCATCGGCGGCGGCTACACGATCAACGGCAGCGGCTGGAACTGCACGGCCAATTTCCGGCTGGTGGACAACAAGGTCGCCGCCCTTTTCTACAGCGGCGACACCGACCGCGGGATCGGCGAGGACGGCATCTGCGAGCCCATTATCCGGGGCTGCATGCGGCGGCCGCAATCGAGCATGCTGCCGGTCAGCCAGCAGACCAATGCCTCCGCCTTCTCGCAGCCGCCCGCGCCGCCGACACCCGTCGAGACGGCGCCCCCGGCCCCGGTGATCGATCCGGATGCGGTGGCGCGGATGCCCACGGTGGGGCGGTAGAGCGTTCGCGGGGGGGGGCGCCAGACGGCGCCCTCCCCGCTTCTCAGCCGGCGCCCAGGGCCCAGAGCAGCACGCCCTTCTGGGCATGCAACCGGTTCTCGGCCTCATCGAAGACCACGGATTGCGGGCCGTCGATCACCTCGTCGGTGATCTCCTCGCCACGATGGGCCGGCAGGCAGTGCATGACGATCGCATCCGGCGCCGCGTGGCGCAGCAACTGGGTGTTGAGCTGGTAGGGCGCCAGCAGGTTCTGGCGGCGGGCGGCGGTGCCGTCCTCCTCGTCCGACATGCTGACCCAGGTATCCGTCACCACGCAACGCGCGCCGCGCACGGCAGCCACGGCATCGTCCGTCACCTCGATCCGCGCACCCTCGGCCCGGGCCCAGTCCACCAGTTGCGCCGGGGGCGAGAGCTCCGGCGGCGTGGCGACGCGCAGCGTGAAGTCGAAGCGCGCCGCGGCCTGGATGAAGGAACGGGCGACGTTGTTGCCGTCGCCGGTCCAGGCCACGACCTGACCCGCGATGGGGCCGCGATGCTCCTCGAAGGTCATCACATCCGCCATGATCTGGCAGGGATGCGACAGGTCGGTGAGGCCGTTGATCACCGGCACCGTGGCGTGCTCCACCAGTTCGCACAGCTTCCCGGCGGAATCCGTGCGGAGCATGATGGCATCCACGTATCGGGACAGGACGCGGGCCGTGTCGGCCGGGCTTTCGCCGCGTCCGAGCTGGCTGTCCTTTCCGCTCAGCACCACCACGTCGCCGCCGAGCTGACGGATGCCGACCTCGAAGGAAACGCGGGTGCGGGTGGAAGGCTTCTCGAAGATCAGCGCAACGGTCTTGCCGGCCAGCGGCCTGTCCGCCATCTCGCCGCGCTTGCAGCGCATGCCGAGATCCAGCATGTGCCGCAGCGTCGGGGAATCATGATCCGAGAGATCCAGGAAATGCCGGAGGGAGGGTTTCCCCTCCCCCGGCACCAGCCCGGATGCCGATGACATTGCCGATCCCGGCACGGACTTGAGCGCGGCACTCATTGGGCTGCTGCCCTGTCCCGGGCCGGCTCCATGCGGGCCGCGGCGCGGTCGAGGCGGCGCAGCGCCTCGTCGGCCTCGGCCTCGGTGATGATCAGCGGCGGCGCCAGGCGCAGCACGTTCATCCCGGCCGCGACGGTGAGGAGGCCTTCCTCCACCGCCATGGCCTGCATGGCGGTGTTGGAGAGGTCCTCGCGCAGCCGCAGGCCCATCAGCAGCCCGGCGCCCTGCACGCCGATCGCCACGCGCGGGTGCCGCGCGGCGAGGTCCTGCAGCCCACGCCAGAGATGGCGCGCCACGCGGTCCACCCCGTCCAGGAAGCCCGGTTCGAGGATCACGTCCAGCACGGCATTGCCGGCGGTGCAGGCCAGCGGGTTGCCGCCATAGGTCGTGCCATGAGTGCCGGGCACGAGGTACTTGGCCACATGCTCCCGCGCCAGCACGGCGCCGAGCGGAAAGCCGCCGCCGATGCCCTTGGCCGAGGACATCACGTCCGGCTCGATCCCGGCCCACTGGTGCGCCCAGAGCTTGCCGGAGCGGCCCATGCCCGTCTGCACCTCGTCCAGCGCCAGCAGCAGGCCGTATTCGTCGCAAACGGCGCGCAGCTCGCGCAGGAAGCGCAGGTCGGCGGGGCGAACGCCGCCCTCGCCCTGGATCGGCTCGATCATGATGCCGGCGGTGTTCGGCCCGATGGCGTCGCGCACGGCGTTCATGTTGCCGAAGGGGACGTGGTCGAAGCCCTCCACCGGCGGGCCGAAGCCTGCCAGGTATTTCGGGTTGCCCGTGGCCGAGAGCGTGGCCAGGGTGCGGCCGTGGAAGGCGCCCTCGAAGCAGATCATGCGGAAACGCTCGGGGCGCCCGGTCTCGGCATAGTGCTTGCGCACCGCCTTGATCATGCCCTCGTTCGCCTCGGCGCCCGAATTGCAGAAGAAGACGCTGTCGGCGAAGGAACTCTCCACCAGCCGCTGTGCCAGGCGCTCGGCCTGCGGCACGCGGTAGAGGTTGGAGACGTGCATCACCTTGCCGACCTGCTCGGCGATGGCGGCCGTGAGGTGCGGATGCGCGTGACCGAGGCTGGTGGTGGCGATGCCGGCGCCGAAATCGAGGAATCGTCGCCCGTCCGCCGTCCACAGCCAAGCGCCCTCGCCCCGCTCGAAAGCGAGGTCGGCGCGGTTGTAGGTCGGCATCAAGGCGGGGATCACGTGTCGGTTCATCCAGAAATCGACTCCCGGCCCGGTGCGACGGCCGCAGCCGGACGGGGAGTCAAGACCATGCCGCAAAGGCAAAAGACGGTCAAAGCGTGGACCGGCCGGTGGCCGCGAAAAATTCGCTCCCCACCCCTACAGGGCATGAAAAGGGGGTGCCGGCATGCCAGCTCCCCTTCGCTGTCCCGGAGGCATGGCCCCGGGACCCGCAGCTTCTCAGCGGCGGCAGTCGTTCGGATCGGTGGTGTTGAGCGCGCGGCTGACCGCGGTGCCCGGCGGGTTGTTGGCCGTGCAGTCACGCTGGCGCGGATAGGCGCCTGAGACATCGGTCCCCGCGGCGCGGTCCAGCGTCCGTTCCGCCGCCGTGCCCGGCGGGTTCACGCGCGTGCCGTCGGACTGCGCCGGATAGGCACCCGAGGTGTTCGTTCCCGCGGCACGGTCCAGCGCCCGTTCGGCCGCGGTCCCAGGCGGGTTGCCCCGGTTGCCGGGCCCATGATCGCAGGCCGCCAGTCCAGCCAGTGCGGTGAAGGCGATGAGGCCGCGTAGCATCGGGCGATGGATCATCCCTGAGGAACTCCTGATCTGTTCTTGCCCCCGAACGGGGGACATGACCGCAACGTTGCTCACGGAGGAGGGTTCCACGCAGAGATGCCAGGGCGGCATGAGGAAAGAAGGCCGGACGGGCGAACAGGGAAACGGCCCGGATGCGAGGGCATCCGGGCCGTTCGAAGCATCCGTCGCCGGCACCGCCCGCGAGGAGCGGCCCCGGCCAGGATCACGGCTCAGCCGCGATTGCGGGTGGCGTCGTAGCTGAAGGACGGCAGGGCGGTCAGGCTCTCCTTGGTCACGCCGTTCAGCACCCAGCGATCGTTCTCGCCGCTCCAGCGCAGCTGGTCGAAGGGAACGCTGACCAGCTTGGCACCGATGCCCAGGAAGCCACCCACGGACAGGATCGCCGTCGGCGCCCCCCCGTTGCCGATCAGCAGGTCATCCACCGACCCGATGGTCTCGTTGCGGTCGTTGTAGACATTGGCACCGATCACCTTGCTCGCCCGGTCGGACTGGGCGGCATGGGTCATGCCCATGGTGCCGCTGCGGGCGGCATTGTTGCCCGTGTCGCTGGTCGCGCGGTCAGCGGCGCGGCCGGCCGCGGTGCCGGGCGGGTTGTTGGCCGTGCCATCGCTGTTCTGCGGATAGGCACCGGTCATGTTCGTGCCCAGCGCGCGGTCCGTCGCGCGGCCCAGGGCCGTGCCGGGCGGATTGCCGGGCGTGCCGTCGGCGGGGGTGTGGCTGCCGGTCGCGGAATCCGCTGCCCGCTGCGTGGCGGTGGAGGAAGGATTGCCCGGCGTGCCATCGCGCGGCGTGGAGGTGTTCTGCGCCATCACCGGCAGGGCCAGCATCGCGGCCACGGCGGTCATGCCGAGGAGGTTCTTACGCATCGTTCTTCTCTCCGGGACTGGGGTTCTCCGATGCCCGCTGGAACGCGCCCTGCCCGGCCACGGTTGCGAATCGTTCATGCGCGCCATGCGCGAAAACACGTCGCCGCCGCGCCGGGCGTGGAACGGGTGCGATAGGCCGCACCCGGCTTCCGTGCCACTATGCCGCCGTGGCGCAAGGTGATCGGCAAAGGCCCGGCCGGAAGGC
>NZ_BDLP01000122.1:0-11839 GCF_001950415.1 Roseomonas sp. TAS13 | reverse complement strand
TCGCCTTACGGTGGAGCTGTGCGTAGATGTGATCAAGAGACAGCCATGGGCGGCAGGTGCAGCAGCATCGTAAACCGCGTGCTGCGCTCGACAAGCGTCCCGATCGCCGAGCGGTTGAGGCCGAGAATCAGGTCCCCCTCCCAGTGCCCCGGCACCGCGCGGTCTGTCGCCTCGGCTGGCCGCTCGCTGATCATGATCTGCGGCGTGATGAACGACTTGCCCCGTCCGGCCGTGCGGGCTTGCGACACCCGCAACGCCCGTCCCGTGCGCAGGCATTGCGTCAGTTCGCGTTTCAGCGCTCCCCGGCCCTGGACATAGAGGGCCTGGTAGATGGCCTCATGGCTGATGCGCATGCCCTCGTCATCCGGGTGGTCCAGCCGCAACCGCGCAGCGATCTGCTGCGGGCTCCAGGCCCTCGCCCATCGCCGGTGCTGCCAAGGCCCGTGGCGCCGTCCCTTCCAGGGCACCGATGGTCCTCGCACCTCGGCTCCGCCTGGGAGAGCGACCAAGCCCGCCAGTCGGGCCTGAACATACCTCCTCAGCACCGGGTTCGTCGCCAGCTTTGCGTGCTTCGGACGGCGCGCCGCCCGCTCCGCATGCCACTGCGCCGTCGTCGCCCGGTAGTCCAGGTTGCCGCCACGCGTCGCTGCGTTGCGCCTCAGCTCTCGCGAGATCGTGGACGCCGCGCGCCCGAGGCGGCGCGCGACCTCCCGCACGCCATGTCCCTCGGCACGCAACAATGCGATCTCCTCCCGTTCTGCGAAGGACAGACGCCGGCCCGAGAGCGGCTCCGACGCCCGCGACAGATGCGATGGCGCCATGCCGCCCGACGTCCGGAACCACCGTGCCCCAACCGGTTGCGACACGCCTACCTCCATCGCCGCGTCCTCGCTGGACAGACCCTCGACGATCAACGCCCAGAACCGCCGTCGGTGCTCCCGCATCCCCACGCCTGGCCGCCCTGGTGACCTCAGCTTCGCCCGCAAGGACCGATCCGAACGCCGCTGTCCCGCCATCGCTTCGCCCTCCCACGGGTGTTGCGACGACCACGTGAATCCACCCAGGTAGCGCCGGACCGCCCAGAGGATTACCTCACCGGTGAATCGCCGCCCCTCGAAGGATCAGCCCTGCTTCGCCGTGCTCGCCTGATGCCGTCTCGCCATCTGCGGCTTCTATCTTGCCGTAGCTGCTCCGAAAAACTGCAACAGAACCGGTCGAGTTTCTACTTGCATTCATGGGGGCATCCACACACGGGGCGGTTCACTCACCCTGCTGAACCTCGGGGCTCGGCCCTAGGCTTGCGCCCACGCCAGAAGAGACGGTCGAGCGCCAAATAGACGACCGGCGTGGTGTAGAGCGTCAGCAGTTGTGAAAGCACCAGCCCACCGATAATGGCGATGCCCAGTGGCTGTCGCAATTCCGCTCCCGTGCCTGTCCCGAGGGCGAGCGGCACCGCACCAAAGAGGGCGGCCAGCGTCGTCATGAGGATCGGGCGGAAGCGGTCGCGGCAACCAGCAAGGATAGCCTCCAGGCTATCCGCCTTCTCCTCCCTCTCATGACGTAGCGCGAAATCCACGAGCATGATCGCGTTCTTCTTCACAATGCCCATCAGCAGAATGATGGCGATCACGGAAACGATCGACAGTTGCTCGCCCGTTACCAGCAGCGCCAGCAGCGCGCCCACGCCCGCCGTTGGCAGGGTGGAGAGAATAGTGAGCGGATGCACGTAACTCTCATAAAGCACGCCCATGACGATATAGATGGAGATGATCGCTGCCAACAGCAGCAAGGGCACACCGCTGATGAAGCTCTGCTGCTGTCCTGCCGTGCCGGCCGCTGCACCACGGATGGTCGCGGGCATGCCGATGTCAAGCTGTGCCTGCTTGATCAGCTCCGCCGCATCGCCAAGCGCCACGCCGGGGCGCAGGTTGTAAGAAATGGTGACCGCGGGCATCTGCGCCTGATGCGCAACCTTTGGCGAGGCGGTGGTGTGTTGGATGGTCACCAAGCGTGAGAGCGGGACCTGGGCGCCGTCGGTGCCACTCACAAAAATCCGCTGGAGCTGTGTCGAGTCCGACTGCAGCTCGCGTGACACTTCCAGCACGACCTTGTACTGGTTGTTCGATCGATACATGGTGGAGACCTGGCGTTCTGAGAAGGAGTCGTTCAGCATGTTGCTGATGTCCTCAACTGAGACACCCAGACGTTTGGCCACGTCACGATCGATGATGAGCTTCTCAACCAAGCCGGATTCCTGCTGATCGCTCGAAACGTCGGCGAGCTGCGGCACGGTACGGAGCTTCTCGACCAGCTTGTTGGTCCAGGCCGCGAGCTCGCTGATGTTGTCGCCCAACAGCGTGTACTGGAACTGTGCGTTGCCGCTGCGTCCGCCGATCATCAGGTCCTGCATCGCGCGCAGAAACACGTTCACGCCGGGAACAGCCGACAGTGGCTCGCGCAACCGCTCGATCACCTGCTGCGCCGAAACCTCACGTTTCCCAACCGGCTTTAGTTCGACAAAGAATGTACCGTTGCTGGTGCCGCCGCCCATGAAGCTGGAACCCACCGACGAGCCCACGCCGGCCACCGCCGGGTCCTTCAGGATGATGTCCACAGCCTTCTGCTGCAGCGAGGCCATGCGGGCATAAGACGTATCCGGCGCAGCCATGCTGGCGCCGCCGAGAAGGCCGGTGTCCTGGTCGGGGAAGAAACCCTTCGGAACAGCGACGTAGAGATAGCCGGTGAGCACCACCAGGGCAAGATTGAGGAGCAGCATGCTGCGTGGAAAGCGCAGCACCACCTTCAGGCTGCGCATATAGCCGTCGACGATCCGGTCGAGCCCGCGCTCAAAGGTGCGCCCGAAGCGGCCGGGCGGGCGTTCGTCGTCACCACCCCCCATGTGGGCGGCCATCATCGGGGTCAGTGTCAGAGAGACCACGGCAGAAAGGGCCACGGCGACAGCGAGGGTCACGGAGAATTCGCGGAACAGCCGCCCCACTAGCCCTGGCATCGCGAGCAGCGGGATGAAAACGGCCAGCAGCGAGAGGGTGATGGAGATGACGGTGAAGCCAATGCCTCGCGCACCCTCCAAAGCGGCTTCAAGCCGGCCTATGCCCCGTTCGCGCATACGCGAAATATTCTCGATCATGACAATGGCGTCGTCGACCACAAAGCCGACCGAGATGGTCAGTGCCATGAGCGAAAGATTGTTCAGCGAGAAGCCCAGGAACCACATGACCGCGAGAGTGCCGAGCAGCGAGAGCGGTACAGAGGCGCTGGCGGCGAAAACAGGCCCCAGGCGGCGCAGGAACAGGCTTACCACCATGATCACGAGACCTGTGGTGATGAGCAGGGTGAACTCCACCTCTTCCACGCTCGCGCGGATGGTACCGGAACGATCGCTGAGTACGCCTAGCGTCATCTCGCCCGGCAGGAAGTTGCGCAACTGCGGCAGCATCGCCGTAACGCCATCCGCCACCTCAATGACATTCGCGTCCGATTGTTTGAACACCAGCATCACAACGCCCGGCTTGTTGTCATACCAGGCACCCTGGCGGGACGACTTGCTGCCGGCGGAAACGTCCGCGATCGACGACAGATGCATGATGGCACCGTTGGCCGACTTGATCGCCAGGCGGCCGTATTCGTCGACGCTGTTGAGCCCATCATTGACCTGGATGATACCAACCTGACGCTTGCCGTCGATGGAACCAATAGCCTGGGTGACATTGCCGTCCGTGACCGCGGTGCGGATATCCTCCAAGGTGACGCCAGCCGAAGCAGCAGCCGAGGGATTTACCGCGACGCGGACCGCCGGCTGGTCGGCACCCATGGCCTGCACTGAGGCCACGCCGCGCACCTGGCTCACGCGGGGGGCCACAATGGTGTCCGCCACATCATAGACCTGGCTCGCGTTCATGTTCGGCGAGGTCATGGTCAAGATCATCACCGGCATGTCAGCCGGGTTCATCTTCCGCACTGTTGGCGAGTTGGGTAGAGACGGCAGGTCGGCCCGCGCGGCGCTCACCGCGGCTTGCACGTCACGCGCGGCGGAGTTTACTTCACGCGAAAGATCAAACTGCGCAATGATCGAGGTGCTGCCCTGGCTTGAGGTCGAGGTCAGCTCCGTCACGCCTGCAATCTCGCCGATGCGCCGCTCGAGCGGGGCAGCGACCGTTGCCGCCATTGTCTCGGGATCAGCGCCCGGCTGACTGACCGAAATCATGATCGTAGGAAAATCAACGCTGGGCAGTGCCGAAACCGGCAGGTCACGCAGTGCGACAAGACCTGCGAGGCAGAGGCCCAGCGCCAGCAGCAGCGTAGCCACCGGCCGCCGGATAAAGAGGGTCGAGACGGACATAGCTCAGTGGGCCTGCACCGTCTTGCCCGGGCCGCCCCAGTAGCGTGCGCGGAGGTCTTCCATCGCCAGATAAATCGCTGGCGTGGTGAAGAGCGTCACGACCTGGCTCAGCAGCAGGCCACCGATGATGGAGACGCCGAGCGGGATGCGCAGTTCCGAGCCCATGCCTTGGCTGATCACTAGGGGCAGGGCACCGAGCAGGGCAGCCAGCGTCGTCATCATGATCGGGCGGAAGCGCATCAGGCAGGCGCGGTAGATGGCCTCGTGCGGCGGCAGGTTCTCGTCTCTTTGCGCTTCCAGGGCGAAGTCAATCATCATGATTGCATTCTTCTTTACGATGCCCATGAGCAGGATGATGCCGATCAGCGCCACGACCGAAAGGTCCAGGTCGAAGATCCGCAGCGCCAGCAGCGCGCCGATTCCGGCGGAAGGCAGCGTGGAAAGAATGGTCAGCGGATGGATCAGGCTTTCGTAGAGGACGCCGAGCACGATGTAGATCGCCACAACCGCGGCGAAGATCAGGAAGGGAATGCTGGCGACGGAGCTATTGAATTCCGCGACGTCGCCGGTGAAGCGGCCTGTCATGCTCGCGGGCATGCCGATCTGCTGCTCGACCTGCGTAATGGCATCCACGGCCTGGCCGAGCGAGACGCCATCGGCCGTGTTGAAGCTGATGGTCGCCGAGGGGAACTGCTTCTCGCGGGTGACCACGAGCGGGCCTGTCGTGGTGGTGATACGTGCGACCTCGGCCAGCGGTACCAGCGCGTTATCCGTGCCGGGCAGGCGCAGCCGGCCGAGCGCCGTCGCATCGCCCTTCATCCGTCCGCCGGCTTCCAGCACCACGCGATACTGGTTGCTCTGGGTGTAGATGGTGGTGATCTGCCGCTGGCCGAAGGCACTGTAAAGGGCGCTATCGATTTCGGACATTGTGACGCCAAGCCGCGTCGCCTTGTCACGATTGACCTGCACCATGATGCGCATGCCTTCATCATGCTGGTCGGAAGCAATGTCGCGAAGCTGTGGAAGCTTCGCGAGTGCCTCAAGCAGATTCGGCATCCAGGCTGAAAGCGTCGCGTCATCGCTATCGGTAAGCGTGTACTGATACTGCGTGGTGGAGAGCTGGGCGCTGAGCTGGATGTCCTGCACCGCAACCGGCCAGGAGACCATGCCTGGCACCGTCGCGAGCTTCGGCTTCAGTCGTGCGATGATGGCCTGGGCACCATCGCGCTCCCCGCGTTGCTTAAGAACAGCGGTGATGCGCCCGGCATTGGTGGTGGAATTGACGGTGCCACTGCCGGTGATGGACATCACGGAAACAACGGCAGGGTCGGCACGGACGATCTCGGCGACCTTGGCCTGCAACTCGTTCATTCGCGCGAAGGAAGCATCCTGCGGCCCCTCGGTGGTGATCTGGATCATGCCGGTATCCTGCGCCGGCAGGAAGCCTTTCGGCACCACGACATAGATTGCGATGGTCGCGATCAGCGTAAGCCCGGCAACCGCCAACGTCAGCGCATGATGTGCCATGGTCCAGCTAAGTGCAGACGCATAGGCATCACGGAACCTATCGAAGACGCGCTCGGAAGCACGGGCGATACGGCCTGGCTTATCTTCCTCCGTGCTTCGCAGCAGCAGCCCGCACATCATGGGTGTGAGCGTGAGCGAGACGAGCATGGAGACCAGCACCGCCGCCGTGAGTGTTTCAGCGAATTCACGGAAAAGCCTGCCTACAACGCCCGACATGAAGAGCAGCGGGATAAAGACGGCGATGAGCGACAGCGTCAGTGAGATGATGGTGAAGCCGATCTGCCTAGCCCCCTCGAAAGCAGCCTTGAGCGGCTTCTCGCCCTTCTCGATGAGGCGGACGATGTTCTCGATCATGACGATGGCATCATCGACGACGAAGCCTGTCGCGATGGTCAGCGCCATGAGCGAGAGATTGTCAAGCGAATAGCCCATGGCATACATCGCAGCGAAGGTGCCGATGATGGAGATGGGCAGCGAGACGGCCGGCACCAGCGTGGCGCGCGCGGTGGGCAGGAAGAGGAAGATCACGCCCACGACCAGGGCGATGGAGAGCACAAGGGTGAACTGCACCTCATGCACGCTCGCGCGGATGGTCTCGGTGCGGTCCGCCACGACGTCCAGCTTGATGCCCGCCGGAATCGCCGCCTGGATCTCGGGGAGGCGCGCGCGGATGCTCTCGACCGTATCGACGATGTTGGCCCCGGGCTGGCGCTGCACATCGACCAGCACGGCCGGTGTGTTGTTGTACCACGCCCCGTTGCGGTCGTTCTCCAGTGCCTCGACGGCCTCGCCTACATCATGCAGCCGCACGGCGGCGTTATTCTTCCAGGCGATGACGATGTTCGCGTAATCCGCTGCCGAAGCCATCTGGTCGTTGGCCATGATGGTCGAGCCCTGGCGTGCGCCGTCGAAGGAGCCCTTGGCGGAATTGACGTTGGCGGCCGCGATGGCAGTACGTGCTGTATCGATGTCGATGCCATAGGCGGCGAGCCGCTCCGGGTCGAGCCGCAGTCGCACGGCAGGGCGCATGTTGCCTTGCACCGTCACACGACCCACGCCTGACACCTGGCTCAGCTTCTGTGCGATCAACGTATCCGCGCTTTCGCTGAGCCGATCGACTGGCAGCGTGTCGCTGGTGAGCGCGATGGTAACGACCGCAGGGTCCGCCGGATTCACCTTGAAATAGGTGGGCGGGTAGGGCAGGTCGTCCGGCAGCGTCGCGTCCGCGGCGTTGATCGCGGCCTGGACGTCCTGCGCGGCGTCATCGATCTTCTTGTCGAGGTCGAACTGCAGCGTAATCCGGCTCACACCTGGCCCACTGGTGGAGGACATGGTGCTGAGGCCGGAGATCTGCGCGAACTGCCGCTCGAGCGGCGCTGTCAGCAGGACGGCTGCCGTATCGGGTGAAGCACCGGGAAGCTGCGTCGTCACCTCGATGGTCGGGAAATCCACCTCCGGCAGCGCCGAAACCTTGAGCTGTGAGTAACCGAGCAGGCCCACGAGAAAAAGCGCGGCGGCCAGCAGCGTGGTGGCCACCGGGCGGGCGATGAAGGGACCGGAGATGTTCATTGCTTATTGTCCACTCACCGACACCTTGCTGCCCGGCGTGAGTCGGAGGGCGCCCGAGGTGACGACGCGATCGCCCTCGTTGAGGCCTTCACCAATCACCGCGAGATCGGCGGTCTGCACGCTGATCTTCACCGGCCGCTTCTCGACTGTATCGTCCTGCTTCACGACATATACAAAAGCACTGTCGGGGCCGCGCTGGATCGCGATGATCGGCACGGTCAGCACATTCTTCCGTACCTCCAGCTGCACGCGGACATTGATGAAGGCACCGGGCCAGAGTGCTGCGTCGTCGTTCGGGAAGCTCGACTTCACCTTGATTGTGCCGGTGGCGGAATCGATGCTGTTGTCGATGGTGCTGATCGTGCCTTCATGAACTGTCTGATCGGCCGCTTCCGCATCGGGTATCGTCCGTACCGGCACGGCGCCAGCAGCCTGAGCGGTCTTGATGCGCGGCAGATCCTGCTGCGGCAGAGAGAAGGTCACAATGATGGGGCGCAGCTGGCTGACCGTGACGATGCCGTCGGTGTCGGTGCTGCTGACAAGATTGCCGACATCAATGCCGCGGATGCCCACACGCCCGGCCAGGGGCGAACGGATCATAGTGCGGTCGAGATCCACCCGCGCGCTGTCGACCGAGCCTTGATCCTGCTTCACCGTGGCAGTGTACATCTCGACCTTGGCGCGTTGCTGGTCCAGATCCTGCTGCGTGACGCTCTGGCTACGGATCATCGCCTGATAGCGGCGCAGATCGACCTGCGCGCCGGCCAGTTGCGCCTGGTCATAGGCGAGCGTACCCAGCGCCTTGTCCAAGGCAGCGCGATAGCTGCGGTCATCGATGCGCGCCAGCACGTCACCCGGCTTCACCTCCTGCCCGTCGGCGAAGGCGATCTCCGTGATCGTGCCGGCGACCTGGCTTTTCACCGTCACGCTGTTAACGGCAGCTACCGTGCCGAGCGCATCGACCGTCAACGGCACGTCCTGCCGGCCCGCCGCCGCGACGGTGACGGGCATAACACTGGCCGGTGGTCCTGCCTGCTGCTGCTCCTCCTGGCCGAAGAGCCACCAGGCTCCTCCGGCGGCGGCAAGAAGAACGATGATCCAGCCGATCAAGCCGCCGCGGCGCCTCGGCGCCGAGGGCACGCTCATGCTGGATTGATGTTGGGTTGCGGCCGTGCCGCGCGTCTCAATGCCAGCCACCGCCAAGCACCTTGAAGAGGGTCACCGCGGCTTCGAAAGTCGTCAGCCGCGCCTGCACCAGGCTGATGCGGGCGGAGAAAAGGGTCTGCTGCGTCTGCAGCACAGTCGTCAGGGTCACGGTTCCTCCCCGGAGCTGGGATTCGGCAACGGAATAGGCGCGCTCAGCGCGATCAATGGCGATACGGAGCCTGCGCTCCTGTTCCTCGCTCTGGCGGAGCCCAATGATGGCGTTTTCAACCTCCTTCAGAGCGGTCATGATGGCTGAGCGATAGGCGTAGAGCAGTTCCTCAGCCTCAGCCTTGGACAGCTCAACCTGCCCGCGGAGGGCGCCGCCATCGAAGACGGTCTGGGTCACGCTCGCGGCGAGCGACCAAAGGCTGGCGGCCGGCGTGAAGAGCGAGCTCAAGGCGGCGGCGCTCCACCCGGCCTCAGCGGAGAGCGTCACGCTCGGCAACAGGTTGGCCCGGGCGACGGCGACATTGGCATTGGCAGCGGCAAGCTGCGCCTCGGCCGCCTGGACGTCCGGGCGCCGCGCGATCAGCTCGCTCGGCTGGCCGGGCGAAGCATGTGGCACCAGCAGCGAGTCGAAGCTACCGCCGGTGATCATGATGTTCTCCGGCGCCTCGCCGAGCAGCACGGCGAGCGTGTTGCGGCCTTGTGAAGCCGTCTGCTCCAGCACGGGGATCTGGGCATCCGTCTGCGCGACAGTTGTCTCCTGCTGGAAGACATCCAGTGACGTCGCAGTGCCACCCGCGAGCTGCGCGCGTAGCACGGTGAGAATGCGCCGCGCGGCCGCCAGGTTCTGGCGCTGAACCACCAGTTCTGCTTCGGCCTCCAGAACCTCGAAGTAGGTGTTAGCGACGGAAGCCAGCTGCGTCAGACGCACCGTCTCCGCATCATATTGCGCATAGCGCAGACTCTGCTGGGCACTTTCCGCTGTGGACCGGTTCTTGCCCCAGAAATCGATCTCGTAGCTGGCGGAGGCTGTGACGCTATGCGTGCTGGTCGTATAGGCACGCCCGCTCGTACTGCTGCGGCTGCGGCTGTTATCCGCACCGACGGAAACCGTGGGCAGCAGCGAGGCGCCGGAGATACGCAGTTGCGCATCTGCCTGGCGGATGCGTGCGATGGCCTGGGCGATATCGAAGTTGCCTGTGTTAGCCTTCTGCATCAGCGCATCGAGTTCGGGCGAGCCGAAGCCTCGCCACCAGTCCGGGCTAGGCCAGTTCGCCGGTGTTTGACTTTCGCCGAAGCGCACGGGCAGGGTGAGGCCAGAGCCGGCCAATTCGATCTTCGGCCCGCACGCCGCGAGCGCAAGCAGCCCGGCTAGCGTGGCCCGACGGTCGAGACGCCGCATGCTCAATCGTGTTCCTTGGGCAAGTGCTCGGCGAAGGAGCGGCGGCCTTCGGGCGAGACCTTGGCCAACCCCTGCACCACTGCCTCGCTGAAGAGATCGGCGGCGATGGTCCATTGCCGGTTCCAGTCTTTCATGGCTTGCTGCAAGGCACCAGCATCGAACGGCTCGGCACGGGTCGCCTTATCGACAGCTGCACGACGCTCCTGCAACTTGTGGAAAGTTGGGAGAAAGTTGGCCTGCTCCGCCTCCAGCACCGCGCGAAGGGTCGGGCGATCGGCGGCTGGCATGTCATCGATCAGCTGGGCCTGGATCTTGGCGATGCTCGGTGGCCCGTGGTCCTGCCAGCGAGTCCCGATCCAGACGGCGAGTACGACGTTGAGCGCGAGCGAGGCACCGGCAATCGCGGTGTCCACCTTACGGGAGAAAATGCGGATCACAGCAGGCTCCCCAGGAAGGTGAGCGTTTGTAGGCCAGTTACGATGTGGCTCTGATCCGGGGATCCCCAGATGATCCAGGCAAAGCCGGCGGTGAGGACCGCGAGGGCGCTGACGCCAGCCGGGACGAAGGGCTCCAGCCGGGAAAGGGCGCCGAAGAGGCGTGGGCACGGGCTTGGAGCGGGAAGGCGAGCGATATCCGCTGAGATCTGGCGGCGGAGACGGGCGAGAGTCTCTTGCGTGGCATGCGGACTACTGGCCTCGATAGCACGGTCGAGCTTGTCAGCTTCGGCAAGCATCGCCGCCGCCTTGCCGGAGCGCGCGATGAGGGCGAGGGCAGCCGCTTGGTCCTCTGTGGGCCAGCGGACGGGCTCGGCGCCATAGACGGCGAGAAGTTTGGCAAAACGAACCTCATTCATGGCTTTACTCCGCGCAGCCGCGCGTTCAGCAAGTGCCGCGTCCGGCGCAACAGCCCTTCCAGGGCGCGGATGGAGACGCCGAGCATCTCGGCTGCCTCGGCTCCAGCAAATCCCTGGTCGTAGACGAGGGCGATGGCCGCGCGCTGCCTGCCCGGCAGCTCAGCTATGGCAGCAGCCAAGCGCGTGTCACGCTGGACGACAGCGAGAGCGGCCTCGGGATCACACGCCGGGTCCGGCAGTTCCATCGCGTCTTCCAGCGGCTCACCCGGCCGGTGGCGGCGGAGTGCGTCGATGGCGAGGTTGGTCACGATGCGGTTAAGCCAAGCGCCAAGCTGACCTCGGTTGGCGTCGAAGCGCGCCGCTTGCTGCCAAGCGCGCAGGAAAGTCTCCTGCGCAACATCCTCAGCATGGTCGTTATCGTTGAGAATGCGTCCCGCGATGGCATGCACGCGGGCAAGGTGGCGGAGGACGACCTCTTCGAAGGCCAGTCGGTCCCCGACGGCCGCCCAGGCCATGAGCGTCTCGTCGCTGGCGGCGGGGCGGTTTCGATCCAGCGAAGGTGGCTTAGTGCGGCTTTCTCTTATGCAATTGCTAAAAAGGCTCATCGCGCCTCGGCGCGGCAAGAATAGGGCAAGACTATGCATCCGGCGGTCTCCATTAGGGTTACGGACGGCTGCCGGAAAACCCACAAAAAATTCTGGGCTGGCAAAGTTGGCTGACAGGCTTGGTGTTCCAGGGTGACGAGATAAATGTTGGGATCGCGGCGGAACTGGGTGTGTAGCTTCCAAGCGTGGCGTCACCGTTCGAGGTGCTGGCGCAGTTCAGCCAGGGTGCCCCTACAGAGTCGGCCACACTACACGACGCTGGTTCTGAACGACCTGTATTTGGCTTGAGCCCAGATATGTTGCCAAAGGTCTTGGGCGGCGCCTGGCTGTGTGAGGATCCAATGCCGGAGGATGTCAAGGCCGGTGCGGAA
>NZ_BDLP01000121.1:0-11847 GCF_001950415.1 Roseomonas sp. TAS13 | reverse complement strand
CGCCCGCCCTTGGGCTTGGGCTGCTCGGGCGGCAACAGCGGCTCAATCGCCGCCCAGAGATCATCAGAAACCAAAGGCTTCGCCATGCCCACAGAAACGCATCATACCGGGTTTAGTTAGGCGCTCTTATTGGGACGGCGGCTATGCCGGCAATCCGACCATCACCCCCCTTGTCCGCGATGGCGGTTCGGCTGATGATCTCCTGCTGGTGGCCATCAACCCGGTGGACCGGCCCGGCACGCCCCGCTCCGCAACCGAGATCCAGAACCGGCTGAACGAGATCTCCTTCAACGCCACGATCATCAAGGAGCTCCGCATGATCGCCTTGCTACAGCAAGTCGTCGCGGAGAGCCCGGCGAAGCTGGACAGTAGGCGAGTGGAGGGAGCGCGCTGGGCCAGCTTCCGTGTGCATCTCCTCTCCAGCCCCGTGATGATCGATCTCGGCTACTCCTCCAAGCTGAACGCGGAATGGGAGTTCCTCACTTTTCTGCGCGACGAGGGCAGGCGGACGGCGGAGCGTTTCCTCGCCGAGAATGGTGACAAGATCGGCCGCCGCTCCTCCGCGGACCTGAACAAGCTGCTGGAGGGTGTCTGAACCCATGGGTCTTCTCGGAATCCTCCTGGGACTGGCCCTTCTCATGGGGCTGGCCTTCCGGGGCTGGAGCGTGCTTCTCCTCGCACCCGCGGCGGCCCTCGTGGCGGCGGGCTTCGCCGGTGAGCCGTTGCTCGCCAATTGGACCCAGACCTTCATGGGCGGCGCGGCGGGCTTTATCGCGCAGTTCTTTCCGCTCTTCCTGCTGGGCGGAGTCTTCGGCAAGCTGATGGATGACAGCGGGTCGGTCACCGCCATCGCCAACGGCATGACGGCCCGGCTCGGCACCAAGCGGGCCATCCTGTCCGTGGTGCTGGCCGGCGCGCTCGTCACCTATGGCGGCGTGAGCCTCTTCGTGGCCTTCTTCGTGCTGGCCCCGATGGCACATGCGATGTTCCGGGCCGCGGATATCCCGCACCGGCTCATGCCGGGAACGATCATGCTCGGCGCCTCGACCTTCACCATGTCGGCGCTGCCGGGCACGCCCGCCATCCAGAACGCCATTCCGATGCCCTTCTTCGGCACCTCGCCCTGGGCGGCGCCCGGGCTCGGCATCATCGCCGCTCTCGTCATGGCGGCCACCGGACTCTGGTGGCTGGATTACCGCGAGAGGCAGGCACGTAGGGCCGGGGAGGGTTACCGGCTGTCGGGCGCCGGCGGACAGGAGGCCACGGAGCGGGCAGCCGGCGATTCCGTGGTCCGCGAGCACGCGGCGGTTTCGGGGGAGTTCGATCCGGCCGAAATCCACCGCGGCGAGCACGGCCGGAGCGAGCCGGGCTTCTGGACCGCCCTGGCGCCGATCGGCGTGGTGCTGGTGGTCAACCTGCTGATGACGGCGGTCGTCCTGCCACGTATGGACACGGGCTTCCTGGCCGATCCGCGCTGGGGCGGCACCGCGATCGAGGCGGTCGCGGGTGTCTGGTCGGTGGTCGTGGCGCTTTTCGCGGCCTGCGTGGCGGTGGTTTTGCTGAATCGCGCTAACCTGCCTTCCTTGCGCGCGACGCTGGACGCGGGCGCCAACTCGGCCGTCCTGCCCGTCCTCGGCGTCGGCAGCCTGGTCGGCTTCGGCGCGGTGGTGGCCTCCCTGCCGGCCTTCGAGATGGTGCGCGACCAGGTCCTCGGCATCGGCGGGGGGCCGCTGGTTTCGCTGGCGGTGGCGACGAACGTGCTGGCGGCATTGACGGGTTCGGCCTCGGGCGGGTTGACCATCGCGCTCGACACGCTGGGCCCGACCTATCTGCGTATCGCCGCGGAACAGGGGATCGATCCCGGTCTGTTGCACCGTGTCGCGGTGATCGGTGCCGGTACGCTGGATGCCCTGCCGCACAATGGAGCGGTGGTGACGCTCCTCGCGGTCTGCGGCTCCAGTCATCGGAACAGCTACCTGGATATCTTCATGTCCAGCGTTGTCAGTGCTCTCGTGGCCCTGGTGATCGTGATCGTGTTGGGAGGCCTGATCGGCTCCTTCTGATCCGCTTGCTACGGTTCAGCAGATCGCCGGGGGGCGGTCTTCTCGGGGCTGGAGGCCCGGTTTTTGCCGGTGCTTCTGCTACGCACCGTGGTGATGTTCGGCACGGCAGCCCTGACAACGGCAAGTCGCATCCATTGTCCCTGTCCGATGGAAGAAGACGTGTAACGAATCAGCCCCGAAAAACACCATTGACATTGGTCATATATAAGACATAAGCTCTCTCTAATACGTATTAGGAGCGAGGATTATGGTTCGGGGGAGGTCGCAGGAACGTCCTCGGCGCACAGGCGCCGCGACCAGCCTGGACGTGGCGCGTCTCGCTGGCGTGTCGCAGACCACCGTTTCCCTGGTGCTCAATGACGCCAGCCGAAAGGTCGGCCTGTCGGAAGCAACGCAGCAGCGCGTGCGGGAAGCGGCGCTGCAACTTGGCTACACGCCGAATTCCGTCGCCCGGAACCTGCGGCGGCGGCGCACGAACACCCTGACCTTCATCTGCCCTGACCTGAGCAACCCCTATTTCGCCGAGGTGATGGGCGCGGCGCAGCGGGCGGCGCAGGAGAAGGGCTATCTCCTCGACATCCTGGCCGCGCAGGACGCAGCCGACAAGCTGCGGGCCGTTGCGCGCATGCGGAGTGGCGTGTCGGATGGCGTGATCACCTCGGCGCCCACGCAGGCGATCTGGGAGGAGCTGAAATCCCTGACCCGACAGGGGTTTCCCTGCGTGACTCTGCAGGATCAGGGCGAGGACGCATCCATTCCCTGCGTCGGGGTGGACCTCGAAGCCGGCGGACACATGGCGACCCGGCATCTGCTGGACTGCGGCTACCGGCGGATCGGCCATGTCTGCGCCCATCAGAGCCATCCTCTGCGACGGCAGGAGCGTGTGCACGGATACCGGCGCGCCTTGCTGGAGGCCGGGCTGGAGCATCGCCCCGCCTGGGAGATCGAGGTGCCGAACAGCCCCGAAGGCGGTGTCGAGGCGGTCGGGCGTCTGCTGACACTGCCTTCGCCGCGCCCCGAGGCACTGTTCGTCTTCAACGATCAGATGGCGATCGGCGTCTTGCACGCCTTGCGCCGCCATGGGCTCCGCGTACCGGAGGACATGGCCGTGGTCGGCTTCGACGGCATTGCGCTGACAGGTTTCGGCAACCCGACACTGACCACGGTGGAACATCCGCGGCAGGAACTCGGCCGTCAGGCTGCCATCAGCCTGATCGAACGCCTGGAAGGGGTGGAGCGGCCGGAGCCGCACAGCCTCCTGCCAGGGCGGCTTCTGATACGCGAATCCTGCGGTGGCCTGAAACGGAGCGGGCTGCTGGAGGGTGTGGCCGCCTAGCGCGGCGCTAGGTGACGAGCCGCGGAAAGCGGCCGGACAGAGAGGGACGGACCATGAAGCAGACATACGCGACGGAATGGCGGCCAGGCCGCCGGAGCCTGCTGGGGGCCGGCATCGCGCTGGCCGGTGCGGCGGCGCGGCCGGTATGGGCACAGGGCGCCGTGAACCTCAACTTCGCCGTCTGGGGCAACCGGGCGGAGGAGGAGGCCTTCCGGCGGCTGATCGCGGGCTATACCGCGCAGCACCCGAACGTCTCCATCCGGCTGGAGCTGAACGGCTCCTCGGCGCAGCTCTACCAGCAGGTGGATACGCGCCTCGCCGGCCGGCAGGCCCCGGACCTCATCCGGATCCAGTACCAACAGGTGGGCCGCTACGCGAAGGCGGGGGCCATCGTCGATCTGAGCGGGCAGCTGGACGCCGGCATGGACAGCCAGTTCGCGCCTGCCTTGTGGAAGGCAGCGACCTACCGCGGCAAGTCCTTCGCCATACCGCACCACACCGACACCCTGGCTGTCTATTGCAACATGGAGATGTTCCAGCGCATCGGCGTCGAGCTGCCCTCCAGGCTGGAGGACAGTTGGCGCTGGGAGGAGTTCATCCGCATCGCGCGGCTGCTGAAGGAGAAGGCCGAGGCGCCCTTCGGCTTCGCCTGCGCCTGGCAGAACACCGCCGCCTATCGCTTCCTCCCCTTCCTCTACCAGCATGGCGGCCGGCTGCTGGATGCGGATCTGCGCCAGCCGCAACTTTCCTCACGCGAAGGCATCGAGACCCTGGCCTGGACCCAGTCCTGGTTCATCGAGAAGCTCGTGCCGCCCACCACCTCGATCAAGAGCAACGAGCAAACGCAGAACCTCTTCGCCAACGGCACGATCGGCATGATGGTGCATGGCGACTGGCAGATTCCCTTCCTGCAGGAAGCGATGACGCGGGCGGAATGGCGGGTCACCTACATGCCACGCGACCTGTCCATGGCGTCCGATCTAGGCGGGAACTGCCTAGCCGTCACACGCGACAGCAAGAACCGCGACGTGGCCATCGATTTCCTCCGCTTCGCCACCACCGAGGCCAATATGCGCGACTTCTGTCTCGCGGGCGGCTTCCTGCCGGTGCGGAAGAGCCTGATGGAAGGTACGCTCGACTATCCGCTGCGGCCCGACGCGATGAAGGTCTTCGTGGAACAGTCGCGCACCATCCCGGACCATCTGGCGGCCACGGTGACGCTGCCGGATTTCAGCCGCATCAATGCGAAGCTCGCTGAGCAGCTGGATCTCACCTTCACCTCCGGCCAGACGCCGAAGGTTGCCGCCGAGAACGTGGACAGCACCATCCGCAGCGTCCTCAAGGACTGAACCCCCTGACCCGCCCCCTCCTGCCCAGAGGCGAACCATGCCCAGCAGCCTGGTCCTGACAAGCGCCGCGCATCCCTCCGCCGCGGTACGGGCGCGCCGGTCCTTCCGGCGCCCCTGGATGACGGCCTATGCCTTCATCAGCCCCAATCTGGTGCTGTTCAGCGCCTTCAGCTTCTTTCCGCTGCTCTATGCCTTCTACATCAGCTTCCATGACTGGAGCCTGATCGGCGATGCCGAGTATGCGGGCCTCGCCAATTACCGCCGGCTGCTGGGCGACACGCAGTTCTGGCACGCCCTGCTCAATACCGCGGCCTATGCACTGGCTTCCGTCCCGACCACCATGGCGGGCGGCCTGCTGCTGGCGGTGGCGCTGAACCGGCAACTACCGGGCCGGGTCTTCCTGCGCAGCGTCTACTTTCTGCCCGTCGTCGTCTCGGCCGTTGCCACCGGCATCATCGCCGCCTGGCTGTTCAACGAGCACTACGGCGTCATCAATTCCCTGGTCGTGCGCCTGGGCGGAGATCGCATCCCCTGGCTGTCCTCGCCGAACTGGGCGCTGCCCTCTCTCGTGCTGGCGACCCTCTGGGTGCGGGTGGGCTTCTGCATGGTGGTCTATCTCGCCGCCCTGCAATCCATTCCGGCTCTGTACTACGAGGCCGCGACGATGGACGGCGCCTCGCCCTTCCGCCAGTTCCGCAAGATTACCCTTCCCCTTCTGCGGCCGGCTACCTTCCTTCTCCTGGTGCTGAGCGTGATCCACTCCTTCCAGGTCTTCGACCTCATCTATGTCATGACCGGCGGCGGACCGGGCTTCTCCACCACCATGCTGGTGCAGTACATCTACCAGTCTGCCTTCACGACTTCCGAGATGGGCTATGCCAGCGCCATCGGCGTGGTGCTCTACGCCATCGTGCTGGGCTTCACCATCATCCAGTGGCGGATGAGCCGTCAGTCGGAGAACGTGCTGTGAGCGGCGCAACCCTGGAAACGGGCGCTTCGCGCCCCGGCCATCGCCGCACCGGCACCATGCTGATCTGGATCGCCCTGGCCCTGGGCGCGGCGGCCATGATCTTCCCGCTCTACTGGATGCTCGCCACCGCCATCCGGCCTCGTTCGGAGGTCTTCCAGCCCGTGGTCAGCCTCATCCCGCAGGTCCTGACGCTGGAGAACTTCCGCAATATCTGGGAACGGCATCCCTTCCTGACCTGGACACTGAACTCCACCTTTATCGCAGTGGTGGCAGTGGTGATCACGGTCTCCGCCAACCTGCTCTGCGGCTATGTCTTCGCCAAGTTCCGCTTCCCCGGGCGCGATGTTCTGTTCTTCGCGATCCTGGGCGCGCTGATGATCCCGATCCAGGTAATCCTGGTGCCCGAATTCCTCGTGGTGTCCTGGCTTGGCCTGCTGAACTCGCCTTGGGGGGTCATCCTGCCCCGCGCTGCGGAGGCCTTCGGCGTCTTCATGGTGCGCCAGTTCATGGTGAGCATCCCGGACGAGTTGCTGGAGGCCGCGCGCCTGGACGGCGCGGGCGAGATGCGGATCTTCCTGCGGATCGTGCTGCCCCTCTCCAAGCCCATCATCGCCGTGCTGGTGATCTTCACCTTCATGTGGCGCTGGAACGACTTCGCCTGGCCGCTGGTGGTGTTGACCGACCAGGACCTTTTCACCCTGCCGCTCGGCTTGAACCTGCTGCGCGGCGAAGCCAATCCGGACTGGGGCGGCGTCATGGCCCTGGCCCTGATCTCCCTCCTGCCGATGCTGCTCATCTTCCTGATCTTCCAGCGCTACCTCGTGCAGGGGATCGCCAGCACCGGCCTGAAGTGAACCCGTTCCGACCCTCATCAACCGAGAAGAGAACATGACCAAGATCGCCATGATCGGCGCCGGCAGCGTCGTCTTCGTCAAGAATCTGCTCACGGACATCCTCAGCCTTCCTTCAATGAAGGAATGCGAGATCGCGCTGCACGACATCGACCCGGAGCGCCTGGAGACGGCCGGGATGATGGCACGCTGGACCTCCGGGCAGTTCGCTGCCGGAGCCGCCGTTACCGAGCACGCCGACCGCCGCCGCTGCCTGGAAGGCGCGGATTTCGTGATCAACATGGTGCAGATCGGCATGCACCAGGCGACACTGCTGGACTTCGACATCCCGCGCCGGTACGGCCTCAAGCAGACCATCGCCGACACGGTGGGCATCGGCGGAATCTTCCGCGGGCTGAGGACCATCCCCTTCATGATGGACCTCGTGCGCGACATGCGGGCGGTCTGCCCCGGCGCCCTGCTGCTGAACTATACCAACCCGATGAGCATCCTGACCTGGGCGGTCTACAGGGCCTTTCCGGAGCAGCAGGTGGTCGGGCTCTGCCACAACGTGCAGCACACGGCGCGCGACCTCGCTTCCTATCTCGGCGTGGACCGCTCGCGTCTCAGCTACGACTGCGCCGGCATCAACCACATGACCTGGTTCCTGCGGCTGGAGATCGACGGCAAGGACGCCTACCCGCAGCTCCGCCGCGCGGCACGGAACCCGGAGATCTTCGCCAAGGACAAGATCCGCTTCGAACTGATGGAGCATCTGGGGCGCTTCGTCAGCGAATCGAGCGAGCACACCGCGGAGTACACGCCCTACTTCCTCCGCCGCGAGGACCAGATCGCCGAGTATGACGTGCCAGTGGACGAGTATGTCCGCCGCAGCGAGCGCAACCTGCGGCGCTATGCCGAGACGCGGCAGAAGCTGCTGGCCGGCGATAGCTTCCCGTTGGAACGCAGCGACGAGTACGGCGCCGCGATCATCAACGGCATGGTGACGGGTGAGCCGCAGCTCATCTACGGCAATGTCCGCAACACCGGGTTGATCGAGAACCTGCCGCGTGATTGCTGCGTCGAGGTGCCGGTGATCGTGGACCGCAACGGGCTGCGCGCCTGCTATGTCGGAACCCTGCCGCCGGAACTGGCCGCCCATTGCGCGCCGCATGTGTTCGTGCAGGAACTCACGGTCCGTGCGGCGCTGGAGGGCGACCGCGACGCGGTCTACCGCGCCGCGGTGCTCGATCGCCATGCGGCGAGCGTGCTGTCGCTGCGCGAGATCCGCAGCATGGTGGACGACCTGATCGCGGCGCATGGCCACGCCATGCCCCTGGGGGTCCGCCAGGAGGCGATGGCCGCCTGACGAACCGTCCGCGGGGCGGAACGGTCCGCCCCGCCCATGGCAAGAAGCAAGAAGGAGAGGGATGGATGAGCTGGCTGGCCCTGGAGCATGTCCACAAGTGCTTCGCCGAGCACGCGGTGATCGAGGACGTGAACCTGTCCGTGACCAATGGGGAATTCGTGGTCTTCGTCGGCCCCTCGGGCTGCGGCAAGTCCACGCTGCTGCGGATGATCGCCGGGCTGGAGAGCATCAGCGAAGGCAATCTGCGCATCGACGGAGAGGTGATGAACGACGTACCAGCGGCCCAGCGCGGCATCGCCATGGTCTTCCAGTCCTATGCGCTCTATCCGCATATGAACGTCTACAAGAACATGGCCTTCGCGCTGGAAACCGCCCGGATGCCGAAACCGGACATCGACGCGCGGGTCCGCCGCGCCGCCGGGATCCTGCAACTCGATCACCTGCTCGACCGTAAGCCGAAGCAGCTTTCCGGCGGGCAGCGGCAGCGCGTCGCCATCGGCCGGGCCATCGTCCGAGAGCCCAAGATCTTCCTCTTCGACGAGCCGCTCTCCAACCTCGATGCCGAGTTGCGCGTACAGATGCGCGTGGAGATTGCGAAGCTGCACCAGCAACTCGGCAACACGATGATCTACGTGACCCATGATCAGGTCGAGGCCATGACCATGGCGGACAAGATCGTGGTCCTCCGGGGTGGGAAGGTAGAACAGGTCGGCTCGCCACTCGAACTCTACAACAACCCCGTCAACCGCTTCGTGGCGGGCTTCATCGGCAGCCCCAAGATGAACTTCCTGCAGGCAACCCTGCGGCCAGCGCGGGATGGCACGGCCCAGGTGTCGTTGGGCGACACGGTGCTGCCCCTGCCGCATCTTCGCTGGCAGGGCGAGGCAGATTGCAGCTTCGGAATCAGGCCCGAGCACCTACGCCTCGGTGGCGACGGCACGTGCCTCGGTGATGCCAGGGTCCAGCTCGTCGAGCAGTTGGGTGGCTCGTCGCTGATCTATGGAACCCTGGCCGATGGGTAGCCCATCACCGCCCAGCTCGAGGGCCAGCAGAAGCCCAGGCCTGGTGAGAGCGTGCCTCTGCATCTCGACGTGTCGCTGGCCCATCTCTTCCGCCTGGATGGGGAGCAGGTGGTGCCGCGGTCCCCTTGATCATGGCCGGAAACAGGCCCGTCGTTCTGGACCGTCGGTAGTCTCGGCGGGCCGGACGATGCGGGGCTGTCACGGAATGGTCGCCAGTGCGGTTGTTGGCATGTCCGCATAGCAGCAGGCCGGGAGCGTGGCCTCCGGGATTCTCCAGCGTGAATGCCGGCCGTCCTTCGGGCTGTGGCAACGGCATCAGTACACCGCGCTGCCGCGAGTGCGGCACGCGGCATCGTCCAGCCCTTGCAGCAGGGTCATTTCCTTGCGCTTTACCGAAAACGTAAATCTGCAAGGCCCGGTGATAGCCGGCCCGTGGGCAGCCCGTCCGCCTGGAAGTCGTCCCATGGAGCGCAGAACCCGGCGCCGTTCCGGACGTCCAACCCTCTATGCCTCCGATGCTGGCATCAGTAGCCTTTCAAACAGGCACCTGAACCTCATGACCGGACCGTTGCAGGTTTGGATGTCTACTGGACCCTAAAGTATTTCTGAAGTAAATATAATAAACCTTACTAAAGTTTCTTGGAAATTTACCTTGTGATAACCCGAGGATACTTTGAGGGAATGATAGATTGAAATTCAGTCAGATGCTGTAGCTTGTTTCACGAAGCAGTTGACCATCCACCCATTACCATGCAGCAATCTATTTTGCGACACCGTCGGCCTTGGCGGAGCGCGCCGACTTCATCATGCCAACAAGGCAACACCGCACCACGGAGATTCAAGTCTTGGATCGTAAAAGCATCCGACTGTCTCGTCGCGCCGTTCTCGCAGTCCCAGCGGTTGCCCTGCTGAGTAGCGGTGCCCTCAAAGCCAGGGCTCAAGGCAACTCATTGAGCCTTGCTGTCGCCGCGCCCCCTACTTCGCTTGACCCACATTACCACACGCTCTCGCCCAACAATATGGTGGCAGAACACTTCTTCGATAAACTGGTCCACAAGGACGCGCAGTCGAAGCTGATCCCGGGCCTGGCTGAATCATGGCATCTTGTCTCCGACGATACTTGGGAATTCAAGCTGCGCCGGGGCGTGAAGTTCAGCAACGGCGATGATTTCACAGCCGAGGACGTGGCTGCCACCTTTGCGCGCGTGCCAAAGGTTGTGAACAGCCCCGGACCGTTTTCCATCTACACACGCGGTGCCAAATCCTGGGAGATCGTTGATCCCTACACCATCCGCTTCAAGACGGACGGCGTGTATCCGCTCCTGGCACAGGATTTCAGCCAAGTCTACATCATCAGCAAGAGCGTGGGGGAGAACGTCTCCACGGGTGAATTCAACAATGGCAAGGCCGTCATCGGCACCGGCCCGTACAAGCTCGTTTCCTTCGCTTCGGACGATCGCGTGGTGATGGTCCGCAATGACAACTACTGGGGCGACAAGCCTGACTGGGTCAACGTCACCTACCGGTTCATCTCGAAGGATGGTGTGCGGGTGGCGGCTCTTCTCTCCAACGATGTTGAGGTGATCGACGTCGTGCCACCGCCGGACATGCCCCGGTTGAAGAGCACCCCGGGTGTCAGCTTTTCCGAGATCCCGAGCCTGCGCTGCATCTATCTGAAGCTCGATACGGCCCATGATTCGTCTCCCTATATCACTGACAATGCCGGGCAGAAGCTCGACAAGAACCCGTTGCGGGACCTGCGTGTTCGTCAGGCGCTTTCCCTCGCCATCAACCGGCAGGCGATCGTCGAGCGTGTGATGCAGGGTGCCGCGCTGCCGACCGGCCAGATGATGCCGCCTGGCGCCAATGGCTACGTGCCCGACCTGGCGCCGCCGCCCTATGACCCGGACAAGGCGAAGAAACTGCTGGCCGAAGCTGGCTATCCGAACGGCTTTGCCATCGGCCTGATCGGCCCCAACAATCGCTACGTGAACGATGCGCAGATCATCCAGGCCATCGGCCAGATGTGGCAGCGTGTCGGGATCAAGACGACCGTCGAGGCTCTGCCTTTCACGGTCATCGCGCAGCGGCAGTCCCGCAACGACATGTCCGCCCTGCTGATCGGCTGGGCCACTGGCGGCGAGCCCTCCACGGCGTTGCGCAGCAATCTGATGACGCGCAACAACGAGAAGGGCTACGGCAGCACGAACTTCAGCGGCTACTCCAATGCCGAAGTGGATCGGCTGACGGAAGAAGGCTTGCGCACGGCAGATGACGAGGCTCGCGAGGAGCTCTTCAAGAAGGCCATGCGTGTCGGCATGGAGGATGTCGGGATTGTTCCGCTGCATATGCAGAAGAACATCTGGGCGCTACGTGGCCCACTGAGCTACGAAGCGCGCGCCGACGAGTATACGGTCGCCATGAATGTGGAGCGGAAGAAGTAGGGTTGCAGTTGGTGTGAGCAAAATTCCGGTGAGCGAAGCAGGTCGTCGCTCACCGGCCCTTGGGCAGCAGCAAGTACAAGCCCAGCAGGACGGCCGGGGAGAACCACCCTTCTGCCGGCGCCGGCGAGGCAGGGCTGTTTACCCTTCTCAAGGCCGGCCGCCGCCTCGCACGTCGTCCGCCTCTTGCGTCCTCCAGGCCGCTTGACCTGAACAAAGCGTTCACCACGCCGACCCAGGCACCTTGGGGCCGCGTCAAACCTGAAGCAGCCGGTCCCGATCGATGACGTCGGCACGTCGTGAGGTGACGCGGATCAATCGCTTGGCCGTCAGCGCATGGTGGACTTCCCCCTGCGGGGTGGAGGGGTGAGATCAGAGCATCATGCGGCGATCGGCATGACGGCCTCCGCACTCATGGCTACCCGCGCCTCGGTGGGCGTACGGTAGCCGACGCCTGAGTTCAGGCG
>NZ_BDLP01000120.1:0-11908 GCF_001950415.1 Roseomonas sp. TAS13 | reverse complement strand
TCGCCTTACGGTGGAGCTGTGCGTAGATGTGATCAAGAGACAGCCGCGCCGTCCTCCTCCACCGAGAAGGCCGCGGCGTCGCCGCTGCGCGCCGTGGGGATCGACTGCTCCACGGACCATTCCAGGTCCTGCGGCCAGACATTGCGGCCGTTGACGATGATCAGGTCCTTGGCGCGGCCGGTGATCACCACCTGTCCGTTCAGGCGGTAGCCGAGGTCGCCCGTGTCGAGCCAGCCATCCGCCGAAAGCACGGCGGTGCTTTCCTCGGGCCGCTCGTCATAGCCCTGCATCAGCCCCGGACCGCGCACCAGGATGCGCCCCACCTGCCGTTCGGGCAGCGCGGCGCCGGTGGCGTCGCGGATCTCCAGCTCGGTGCCCGGAACCGGGGGGCCGCACAGGGCGAATTCCCGCAGCCGCGACCCGTCGCCGGGGGGCATGGCGGCGCCCTCCCGCTCCAGCCGGTCGAGGTCCACCATGTCCGTCGCCAGCCCCTTGCCCAGGGGTGCGAAGCTGATGGCGAGGGTCGCCTCGGCCATGCCGTAGCTGGGCACGAAGGCTTCCGCGCGGAAGCCATCCGGCGCGAAGGTCTCGGCGAAGCGTGCCAGCACGTGCGGCCGGATCATGTCCCCGCCGATGCCCGCGGCGCGCCAGGAGGAAAGGTCGAGGGCCGGGCCCTTGGCCGGGTCCGGGCGCCCCCGCCGGGTGCAGAGCTCGTAGCCGAAGCTGGGGCTGTAGGAGAGGGTGGCGCGGTTGGCGGAGATCAGCCTCAGCCAGAGCTGCGGCCGCCGCGCGAATTCCTGCGGCGAGAGGTAGTCCACCGTCACCTGCCCGGCGAGGGGCGCCAGCATGAAGCCCACCAGGCCCATGTCATGGTAGAGCGGCAGCCAGGACACCGCCCGGTCCTCCTCGCCCACCTGCAGCCCGTGCCGGAGGATGGCGCGGATGTTCTCCATCAGCGCCCGCTGCGTAACGGCCACCCCCATGGGGAAGCGCGTGCTGCCCGAGGAGAACTGGAGATAGGCGATCTCGTCCTCGCCCAGCGGAACCGGGTCGGCCGCGCTTTCCGGAGCCGAGGCCAGCCCCGCCACGGTTCCGAAGACCGTCAGCCCGGCCTCGGCGGCAAAGGGTGCCAGCCAGGGCTGCAGGGCCTCCGGCACGAAGAGCGCCGAGGCGCGGGCCGCCAGGGTCAGCCGGGAAACATGCTCGATATAGGTCTGGCGCCCGCCGAAGGCGACCGGCAGGGGCAGGAGCAGCGGCACCAGGCCCGCATACTGGCAGGCCAGGAAGGCCTCCACCACATCGGGCCGTGTCTCGGCGACGATGGCCACGCGGCTTCCGCGCTCCAGCCCGGCGCCGATCAGCTGCCTTGCCAGGCGGCGCGCCGTTTCGCGCAACTCGCGGTAGGACAAGGCCCTGACCAGTTCACCCCGGCCATCATGGAAATTCAGGCCCGTTTCCCCACCGGCGGCGTAGTTCAGGGCATCGGGCAGGGTGGCAAAGGACCCCAGGCGTCGGGGAAGCGAATTCCGCGTCGGGAGCATGATCACCTCGGCGTCACCCGGCCAGGGCCGGGGTGGGCGTGGCCCAGGAGCGGACAAGCGCCTCCGCCTCGGCGAGATCGTCCGGATAGTCCACCTCGCCCCAGCTGAGGCCCTCGATGGAGGTCACCCGGACCTGTCCCGTCTGCGCGAGGGCATGGATGACGGAGAGATACCAGCGGCGCAGCCCTTCCGGCTGGCGCAGTGCCGTTTCCAGCCCATCGGCGAAGAGCGCGCCGCCCGTGCCCTGGAAACGCAGCATGCCGATGGACTCGCCATTCGTTTCGGACGGCAACAGGGTCTTGCCGATGGCGCGGAGGATCGCCCCATCCGCCGAAACCTTCATGTCGTCGGCGTCATAGGCGGACTTGCGGTCGATGGTGACGGTGATGTCTGCGGCGGGGGCTGCCAGCAGGTGGCGCAACACCGCGGGCTCGAACAAGGTGTCGCCATTCAGCAGCACCGTGTCGGCCGCCCGCAGCAGGTCACGGACCAGGAAGCAGCTGCCGATGTTCTCGGCGACGCCGAAGAAAGGATTGAAGAGGGTCCGGACCGTCAGGCCCGCGGGCGTGATGCCGGGCAGCGCCGCCTCGATGGCCTCGGCCCGGAACCCCGTGACGAGCGTGACCTCCCGAATCCCGGACCTGGCCAGTCCCAGAAGCTGCCAGCCAAGGATGGATCTGCCACCCACGGAAAGGAGACATTTCGGGGTCTGCTCCGTAAACGGCAGGAGACGACGCCCCTGGCCAGCACACAAGACGATGGCCTTCAATGTTCACATCCCATGATTGACGTCGGTGTATGTAAGCTATCGCCTCCCGATGTAACACCCTATCTTTGACACGGCCATGCCCAGGGCACGGGGCTGTGCCCCGGCCGCACATGTCCGTCGGCCGTGGTTCCGGGCACGGTGCTTGCTGATACGGGGGGGACGAGATCGCCGGGGGTGGGGACGCCCTCCGGGCGATGGCCTCGCGCCGCCTCAGGCGGCGAGGTCCTGCCGGAAGGTTTCCACGCGGAGCCCGTCCGCCTGGTCGAACAGATGGGCGAGGCGGGTGTCCCAGTGGATGGGGAGGACCTCGCCGGGCGCGACCTGGATGCGCTCGCGGAAGCTGCCCATGAAGCGGTGTTCCCCCAGCCGCCCGAAGACCTGCGTTTCCGAGCCCGTGGGCTCCATCACATCCACCACCATCGGCAGCCCGCCCTCTCCGACCAGAAGGTGCTCGGGCCGTATCCCATAGGTCACGCGGCGGCCCGGCGCGACCGGCGAGCCCGCGGGCAACGGCAGGACCATCCCGTCGCCGAGCTGCACGCCGCCCTCCACGGCGGTGCCGGGCAGGAGGTTCATGGCGGGCGAACCGATGAAGCTGGCTACGAAGACATTCGCCGGGCGGTCGTAGAGTTCCAGGGGCGCACCGATCTGCTCCACGCGCCCGTCCTGCATCACCACGATCTGGTCGGCCATGGTCATGGCCTCGATCTGGTCATGGGTCACATAGATCATCGTGGTGCGCAACCTCTGGTGGAGAGCCTTGATCTCCGTGCGCATCTGGACGCGCAGCTTGGCATCCAGATTCGACAGCGGCTCGTCGAACAGGAAGACCGCCGGGTCGCGCACAATGGCCCGGCCCATGGCGACACGCTGCCGCTGCCCGCCCGAGAGATGGCGCGGCAGGCGGTCGAGCAGCCTGGACAGGCCGAGGATCTCCGCCGCGGGCCGCACCTTCCGGAGGATCTCCTCTGGCCTCGCCTTCTTCAGCTTCAGGGCGAAGGCCATGTTCTCGGCCACCGTCATGTGCGGATAGAGCGCGTAGTTCTGGAACACCATCGCGATGTCGCGATCCTTGGGCGGCACGTCGTTCACCACGCTCGGGCCGATGCTGATCGTGCCGCCCGTGATGGTCTCCAGCCCGGCGATCATGCGCAGCAGGGTGGACTTGCCGCAGCCCGACGGGCCGACGAGGACGACGAAGGCGCCGTCGGGGATGTCGATGGACACCCCGTGCATCACCGCATGGGCGCCATAGGCCTTGCGGACGTTGTCGATGGTGACGGACGCCATTTCCCCTCGCTCTCCTTGTTCTTCCGGAGCCATTCTTGACCCGCCCGGCCACGGGCCGTGCTCAGTGCCCGGCGATAACACCCTTGCGCAGCAGGAAGCAGCCATAGGGACGGGCATCGCCGACCTGAACCACGGCGAAGCCCCTGCGGGCGGCGTCGTAGAAGGCGAAGCGCTCCAGCCCCTGCATGGTCAGCCCCGGCACCGCCCGTTCCAGCTCCGCCTGGACCTCGCGCTGGATGGGCGGAACCTCGCCGGGGGCGCCCACCACCTCCATACGCCGGACCGGGCCGGGCTCGAAATCGTCGATCGGCAGCAGGGTCAGGATCGCCGCCGCGACTTCGGCCATGCGCAGGCCCGGCAGGATGACGAGGCGGCCCGATGCGGTGGACCGCGCGATGGCCGCGGCGGGATGGTTGGCATCCACCAGGACCAGGTCGTCGCCATGGCCCATCGAGGCCAGGACCCAGAGCAGGTCCGGCGTCAGGAGGGGATGGATGGTCTTCAGCATGGCTTGCGCCCCCGCTTGCCGAGATAGGTCCGTGCCGCATTGCCGCCGAGGATGGCCGCCCGGTCATCCGCCGGCAGGGAGGCGAGGAGCGCGGCCGTGGCCTCCCACCAGCCGGAATAGGTTCCCGCCAGGCGCAGCACGGGCCAGTCGCTGCCCCAGATCACGCGCCGCGGCCCGAAGAGCTCCAGCACCCGCTCCGCATAGGGGCGCAGACCCTCCAGGCTCCAGCCGGGCCCGGCCTCGGTGATCAGGCCCGAGAGCTTGCAGTGGACATGCGGCAGCCGCGCCAGCGCCGCCATGCCCTCCGCCCAGCCGCGCCAGGACCGGGTGCCCGGCCCCTCCACGATGGCAGGCTTGGCCAAGTGATCGATGACGATCGCGAGCCCGGGATGGGCCTCCGCGAAGCGGAGCAGAGAGGGCAGGTGGCGAGGCTTCACCAGCGCGTCGAAGGCCAGCCCCAGCGCCTGCATCGCCTCCACCGCCGGCAGCAGCGCCGGGCGCAACAGCCACTCGTCGTCGGGAAGGTCGTGCAGCATCGGCCGCAGCCCGACCAGCAGCGGGTCCGCCGCCAGCCGCCGGAGAGCGGCCGGGGCATCGGGGGCTTCCAGGTCGCTCCAGCCGACCACGCCCAGGACGCCGGGTTCCGTCGCCGCGATGCCGAGCAGGTATCGGGTCTCGGCCTCCGTGGGCGCGGCCTGGACGGCGATGCTGCCGCCGATCCCGGCCTCGCGGAGCAGGGGCGCCAGATCGCCGGGGCCGAAATCCCGGTGGATCGCCCCCATCTCCGGCGTCAGCCAACCATAGTCGCCCCGGGACAGGGCCCAGAAATGCTGGTGCGCGTCGATCCGGGGTGAGAGCGCGGCGCTCATATCGGAACGGGCGCATCGGGGCGCAGCAGCCCGGCATCCCGCATCGCGGCCCAGAAGGCGGGGGGAACCGGACGTTCCAGGGCGGCGAGGTTGCGCCCGACCTCCCCGGCACTGCCCGCCCCCAGCACCACGGAGGAGACGGCCGGATGCGCGAGGCCGAAATGCAGCGCCGCGTCGGCGAGGCGGACGTCATGCGCGGCGCAGATCGCCTCGATGCGACGCACCGCGCCGAGGATCGCCGGCGGCGCGTCCCGGTAGTTGTATTTCGCGCCCGGCACGGCGCCGGTCGCCAGGATGCCGGAATTGAAGACGCCGCCCAGCAGGATGCCGATGCCCTTCTCCAGCGCGAGGGGCAGGAAATCGTCGAGCGCCCCCTGTTCCAGCAGCGTATAGCGGCCCGCGAGCAGCATGGCGTCGAAATCGCCCGCGCGGGCGAAGCGGGCGCACATCGCGCTCTCGTTGACGCCGACGCCGATCGCCTTCACCACCCCCTCGCGGCGCATCCGGTCCAGGGCGGGATAGGCCCCCTCCATCGCCTCGCGGAAACGCCGCTCGACGGCATCGCCATGGGTCCAGCGGTCCACGTCATGGATCAGCAGCAGGTCGATCCGGTCCGTGCCCAGGCGAAGCAGCGACTGCTCGACGCTGCGCAGCGTGCCGTCATGGGAGTAATCCACCACCGCCCGGTGCGGCAGGCCGCCGAGATAGCCCGAGCCGTCGCCGCGCCCCTGCCGCGGTTCCATCCAGCGGCCGGCCTTGGTGGACAGCACCACGCCTTCGCGCCCCGCGATCCGCAGCGCCGTGCCGCAGCGGTGCTCCGACAGGCCATGGCCATAGAGCGGCGAGGTGTCGAGCAGGGTGACGCCCTGCTCGATGGCGGCGACGGCCGCCCCGATGGCCACGCCCTCCTCCATCCGCGCATAGAGGTCGCCCAGCGGCGCGGCACCGAAGCCGATGGCGGAAACCGTCAGCCCGGAGCGGCCAAGGGGCCGCGCCGGCAAAGCGGGGCGGGGATCAGCCACCCTTCACCGCCCCCGCCGTGAGGCCGGCGACGATCTGGCGCTGCGCCACGATGGTCAGGATCAGCACCGGCAGCGTGACCACCAGCGCCGCGGCGGCCAGCGGGCCCCAGCTCACCTGCTCGAAGGACAGCATGTTGTACACGGCAACCGGCAGGGTCCGCGTCTCCCGCCCGGCCAGCACGATGCCGAAGACGAAGTTGTTCCAGGAGAAGATGACCGACAGGATGAAGGCCACCACGATGCCGGGCCTGGCGATGGGCAGCGCCACCTGCCGGAAGATCTCCCACCGGTTGGCGCCGTCGATCATCGCGGCCTCCTCCAGCTCCAGCGGCGTGGTCTCGAAATAGCCGATCATGATCCAGATCACGATCGGCACCGTGACCACGAGATGGATGACGATCTGCGGCACCAGCGAGCCCAGCAGGCCCAGCCACTGGAAGAGCAGGAACATCGGGATCAGGAAGGACAGGCCCGGCGTCATGCGGGCGATCATGATCACCACCGCCGCGCGATGGGCGCCGAGCCGCGCGATGCCGTAGCCCGCCGGCACGCCGACCAGCAGCGCGAGCAGGGTGGCGGTGCCGGTGACGACGATGCTGTTCCAGAAGTACAGCAGGAAGTTGTTGCTCTCGAAGACGCCGGCGTAGTTCTTCCAGGCGATCCGGTCCGGGATCAGGATGGGCGGGTAGGCGCCGTTGTCGATCTCGAACTTGAGGGACAGCGACAGCATCCAGACGAAGAAGAGCAGCGCTGGCGAGACCACCAGCAGCCCGCAGAGGATCATCCCGAGCTTGCGCATCAGCGTGCGGGCCATCAGGCGGCCCCCCGCACGGCGCGGTCGGCGCGGCGGCGCAGATGGAGCAGCAGCAGCGACAGCAGCACGATGAAGACGAAGAACACCACCGCGATGGCGGAGCCGTAGCCGACCTCGTAATAGGCGAAGGCCACGCTGTAGAGGTAGAGGTTGATCGTCTCCGAGGCCGTGCCCGGGCCGCCCTGGGTGATGGCGTAGATGATGTCGAAGCTCTTGAAGGCATCGATGGTGCGGATGATCACCGCCACCATCAGGAAGGGGCCGAGCATCGGCAGGGTGAGATAGCGGAAGCGCTGCCAGGCATTCGCGCCATCGATATGCGCGCTCTCATAGGGCTCCTGCGGCAGCGAGGCCAGCCCGCCCAGCACGATCAGCATCACCAGCGGCGTCCACTGCCAGGTCTCCACCAGCACCAGCGAGGGGATCACCGTGGCCGGATGGAAGACCCATTCCTGCGGCCCGATGCCGACCAGCGAGAGCAGGTAGTTCAGCACGCCGAGCTGCGGGTGGAACATCATCGTCCAGACCAGGGCGATGGCCACCGGCGTCGCCATCATCGGCATGACGAAGATGCCCCGGAACAGCCCGCGCAGCGGCATCTCCTTGTGGAAGAAAAGCGCCGCCGCCGTGCCCAGCACCAGCGGCGCCACCACCGACAGCACCGTGTAGAGCAGCGTGTGCCAGAGCGATTCGAGGAAGCGCGCATCCCCGGCCAGCCTGGCGTAGTTCGCCAGCCCGACGAGATGATGGCTCTCGCCCACGCGCCACTCGTTCAGGCTCATCCACAGGGTGAAGACCCAGGGAAAGAGGATCACCGCGCAGACGGTGAAGAGGGCCGGCAGCACGAAGGCCCAGTAGCCGCGGCGAAGATGGTCGCCGCCGCCGGTGGAAAGGGCCGCCCCGCCCGGCGCCGCCCGCGGCTCCGCCGGCGATTCGGCCGAGGCGGCCACGCTCATGCCCGCTCGCTCCGCTCCAGCACCGGCCGGAACTCCTGCGTCGCGCGCTTCAGCTCCGTGGCCGGGTCGGCGCCGGAGATCATGTTGGTGAGCGCCACGCCATAGACGTCGCGGAACTCGGTGACCGGGATGATGACCGGCAGGGCGAGGCGGCTGACCGCCGCCGACTGCGCCACGGCATCCACCCATTCGCCGGGCATCTTCACCCCCTTGCGGACCTCGGGATCGGCCAGCACGGAGTTGCGGAAGGGCACGCCGGAGCCGGTCTGCAGCAGCCGCGCGCCCATCTCCCGCGACACCGCCCACTGGCAGTAGAGATAGGCCGCCTCCTTCTTCGCCGAGGCCGCGGCGACCCCGATCCCGTCGCCGAAGGTGCCGGCGGCATGCGCCTTCGGCCCCCTGGGCATCAGCCCGTACCCGACCTTGCCCACGACGCGGGACTTCTCCGGGTCCTCCAGCGGCGGGGCGAAGCCGATGCCGTCCAGCCACATGCCGATGCGGCCCTGCAGGAAGGCCGACTGGCATTCCGCCCAGTTGAAGCCCGAGATGCCCGGCGGCCCCGACTTGCTCATCAGCCGCTGGTAGAGCTTCGCCGCCTCGATCGCCTCGGGCGTATCCGTGCGCAGCTCGCCCTTCGCATCCACCGACGGCGTGTCGTAGCCGAGCATGAAGGTGGTCCAGACGGGCGTGTTGGCATTGCGCAGCCCGCGCGCCACGAAGCCGTAGGTGCGGCTGCGCGCATCGGTCAGCGCCTCGGCGGCCGCGACCATCTCGTCGAAAGTGGCCGGGAAGGCGATCTTCTTCTGCGCGAAGAGCTCCTTGTTCCAGTAGAGGATCCAGTAGTCCACGGACCAGGGCAGGCCGCCGATGGCCTTGCCGTCCCGCGCGAAGGTCAGCCCGGCCTCGGAGAAGTCCGACAGCAGGTCCGGCGGCGTCAGGGCGCGGTCGTTGATGTAGGGCGTGAGGTCGGCCAGCCAGCCGCCCTTCTCGAACTGCCGCTTCTGCACGTGATAGCTGAGATGCACCACGTCGAAGCTCGGCTTGCCGGAGGCCAGCTCGATGGTGGCCTTCTGCCGCTGCTGCTGCTCCGGCGTCTGCTCGGCATTCACCTTGATGCCGGTGAGGTCCTCGAACTCCTTCTGGTGGCGCTGAAGGGTATCGCCGCGCGGGCTCCTGATGAGCGAGACCTCGATGGTCGTTCCGGCGTGCTTGCGCCAGTTGATCCCGCTCCCGCCCTGGGCCCAGGAGGACCGGGCGCCCAGCAGCCCCATTCCCCCGAGTGCCGCTCCCGTGCCGAGAAGCCGCCGACGCGTCGGCATGCGCAGCTCCGCCATACGTTCCTCCACTCCCCTCGGCGGTATCACCCGCCTGGCCGGATCTTCGGGACGGCATCGCCGCCCAGCCCTCTCCGGGGCTCGCCGCCTTCCTGTCGCGGAGGCGGCGGTCATCCATGAGCGATTCCCATAGCCGCCCCGCGTGAAGCTTGCAACATGGTTCGAGGGGAGTAACATGTCGGCTTCATAACACCGCCCTGTCAGGGGCGAAGGGAGTGGAACACATGCCCCGGGACACCCAGCCTTTCGGCCTCTCCTGCGCCCTCACGACCCCTTTCGAGGCCGATGGCGCCGTGGACCTCGCGCGGCTGGTCGCGCAGGCCGGCTGGTGCCTGGAACAGGGCTGCAACAGCGTCACGGTCTTCGGCACGACGGGGGAGGGCGCCTCGATCGGCCTGTCCGCCCGGCGCGCGATCCTCGCGGCGCTGGCGGAGGCGGGGTTCGATTTCGGCCGTTCCGTCGTGGCGGGCGTCGCCGCCTCGGCGATGGAGGACGCGCTGGAACAGGCCCGCCTGGCCTACGACCATGGCTGCCGCGCCATCCTCCTGGCGCCGCCCTTCTACTTCAAGAACCCGAGCGAGGAGGGGCTCTTCCGGTGGTTCGGCGCCTTCCTGGACGGGCTGGGCGATGCGGCGCGGGATGTCATCCTCTACAACATCCCGTCGGTCACGGCGGTCCCGCTTCCGGTTTCCCTGATCACCCGCCTGCGGGAGGCCCATCCCCAGGCGATCCTCGGCGTGAAGGATTCCTCCGGCGACTGGGCCTACGCGCAGGCGCTGCTGGCCGCGCATCGCGACCTCGTCATCCTCATCGGCGACGAGCGCCGTCTGGCGCAGGCCGTGCGGATCGGCGCCCAGGGCGCGATCTCCGGCATGGCCAATATCCATCCCGATCGCCTGCTGAGGATGATCGGAACGGGCGAACCGGACGCGGCCATGGACGAGGCCGTGGACGAGCTCCTGAAATACCCTGTCACGCCCGCCGTGAAGGCCCTGGTCGCGGCGCGCACCGGCGATCCCGCCTGGGCCATCCCCCGTGCACCGCTGCTGCCCCTGTCTGCCGGGGAGGCCGGCGCGCTCGGGGCACGCCTGCGGGCGATCTTCACCTCATAGGAACGCGGATGGTCGCCATCGTCGAACAGGCCCTGCTGGACCGGGACTCACCCAATCTCCGGTCCCGCGCCTATGACAGCTTCACGCGGCATCTGCTCGCGCGCGACCTGCGCGCGGGCCAGTTCATCTCCCAGCGGGAACTGGTGGAGATGACGCAGCTTCCGCTCGCGGCGATCCGGGAGATGATCCCGCGCCTGGAGGCGGAGGGGCTGGTCCGCACCGTGCCCAATCGCGGCATGCAGATCCCCCATGTCGATCTGGGCCTGATCCGGGAAGCCTTCCAGCTCCGCCTCTTCCTGGAGCGGGAGGCCGTGGCGAGCTTCACCCGCACAGCTAGCGACGAGACGATCGCGGCGCTGGAGAGCGAGCATCAGGCCATCATCGGCGAGTGCCGGGCGGCCGCCGCGAGCGGCGGGATCACCGCCGCGCATGTGCAGCACGCCCAGGACATCGACTGGAGCCTTCACACCAGCATCATCAATGCCCTGAACAACTCCATCATCGCCGACATCTACCGCGTCAACTCCATCAAGATCCGCTTGATCAAGCAGGAGCAGACCCGGCTGAACGAGACCGTCCTGCTGCCAACCATGGAGGAGCATCTCGCGGTCATCGCCGCCATCCGGTCGCGCGACCCGCAGCGGGCCGCGGATGCCATGGGCGAGCATGTGAACAGCGCCCGCGACCGTGCCATGGGGTTGCGCTAAGGGCTTGGCGCAGGCCGCAGCAGACGCGGCTTGCTTCCGCACCGCCGCCGCGCTATAGGAATATAATCAACACCATCGCCGCACGATCTGCTGTGCCTCCATCAGCACCGTCGGATCTCATCCCCTTCGAATGGACGGCGGGGCCAGGCCTCGCACCCATCCGAAGGAATAAAGGGCTAAAACCTTAAAGTCCTAAAACCCTAAAATACGAGAACGACCCGCGTGGCGGTCCGCCGCAGCCCATGAAGGCAAAGCGGCAAAGGCCACCAGCACCGCCCGGCCAGCCCCCGGGAACCTGCCCCGGGAATCTGCCCGGGGCCCAGGCCGCCATCCGCATCACACGAGCAGTTCGATCAGGAAGGGACCGTTCCGGCCGAGGCTCCCCGCCAGGAGGTCCGCCAGCCCGTCGAGGCTCTCCGTCCGGGCGGCCTCGACGCCCATCCCCTCGGCCAGCTTGACCCAGTCCAGGTCCGGGTTGCCCAGGTCGAGCATGTTCATCGCGGTCGGGCCCGGATTGGCGCCCACGCCCAGATACTCGCCCAGCAGGATCTGGTACTTCCGGTTGGCGATGATGATGGTCGTGACCGGCAGCTTTTCCCGCGCCTGGGTCCAGAGCGACTGCAAGGTGTACATGGCCGAGCCATCCGCCTGCAGGCTGATGACGCGCCGCTGCCCGCCCGCGCCGATGGCGGCGCCGGTGGCGACGGGCATGCCGTCCCCGATCGCACCGCCGGTCAGTTGCAGCCAGTCATGCGGCGGCGCGGCATGGGTCTGGGGATAGAAACCCCGTCCATAGGACACGCTCTCGTCGGAAATGATCGCGCCCTCGGGCATCAGGGCCGCCACGGTGCGCGCCAGCCCTTCCGGCGTCGGCGCGCCGCGCACGGGCTCCGGACGCGGGCCGGGATCGGGGATATCGGCGCGGGGGGCGCCCAGTTCATCCTGTCTCTTGATCACATCTACGCACAGCTCCACCGTAAGGCGAA
>NZ_BDLP01000119.1:0-11927 GCF_001950415.1 Roseomonas sp. TAS13 | reverse complement strand
ACACCTCTCTATGCTGACGTCGAGACTTGTGATCAAGAGACAGGCTCGCCCCCCTCGACACCCTGCCCGCGGCCCAGGCCAAGGCGCCCCGCCTGGCGGAGGCGGTAGGCGGTTCGCGGCTGATCGACCTGCTCTTCCACCTGCCCGAGCGGTACGTGGACCGGCGGCGCGTGACCTCGCTGGCCGAGGCGAATGACGGCGACGTGGCGACGCTGACCATCCATGTGACCGCCATCTCCGCCCCCGGCAGCCCCTCCCGCCCCTGGGTGCTGCGGGCGCGCTGCGAGGATTCGGTGCTGGAGATCGCCTGGTTCATCCGCGCCCGCTGGGTCGGCCCCTGGCTGCACCGGACCTTTCCCGAGGATTCCGTCCGCACGGTGTCCGGGCGGGTCCGCCGCTACGGCAACCGCTGGCAGATGGAGCCGCCGGATTTCGTCAGCCCGCCCGACGAGATCCCCGCCTTGCAGCCGATCTGGCCGCTGGTGAAGGGCCTCGCCGCGAAGGACGTGGCGAAGGCCATGGGGGCCGCCCTGCCGCTGCTGGCGGAGGTGCGGGACTGGGCCGATCCGGCAATCCTGAAGCGCCGCCGCTGGCCGGATTTCGCCGGGGCGGTCCATGGCCTCCAGGCGCCGGAGCGCATCCCCGGCCCCGAGGCGCTGGACCGGCTAGCCTATGACGAGCTGCTGGCCGGGCAGATCGCCATCGGCCTGGTCCGCCGCGCCGCGCAGACCCGGCCGGGCCGGATGCTGACCGGCGATGGTGGGTTGCGGGAGAAAGCGCTCGCCGCCTTCGGCCATCCGCCCACCGGCGCCCAGCGCCAGGCCATCGCGGAGATCGATGCCGACCTCGCCGCGCCCCGGCGGATGCTGCGGCTGCTCCAGGGCGACGTCGGCTCCGGCAAGACGCTGGTGGCGCTGATGGCCATGCTGCGGGCCGTCGAGGCCGGCGCCCAGGCCGCCATCATGGCGCCCACCGAGATCCTGGCGCGGCAGCATCTCCGCACCTTCTCCCGCCTCGCCGGGGCGGCGGGGGTGCAGGTGGCCCTCCTGGCCGGCAGCGTGAAGGGCAAGGAGCGGTCCCGCGTCCTGCTCGGCCTGGCCAGCGGCTCCATCCCCCTGGTGGTCGGTACCCACGCGCTGTTCCAGGAGAAGGTGGCCTTCCGCGACCTGGGCCTCGTGGTGGTGGACGAGCAGCACCGCTTCGGCGTGGCGCAGCGCCTCGCCCTGGCCGGCAAGGGGGAGGACACGGACATGCTGGTCATGACCGCCACCCCGATCCCCCGCACCCTGCTGCTGACCCAGTGGGGGGAGATGGCGGTCTCCCGCCTCGCCGAGCGTCCGGCCGGGCGCAAGCCGATCGTGACACGCATCATCTCCCGCGAGCGGCGGGAGGAGGTGGTGGCGGCGCTGCGCCGTGCCTTCGCGAAGGGGGACCGGGCCTACTGGGTGGTCCGCGCCGTGGAGGAAGGCGAGCACCACGACAATGTCGCCGCCGAGACCACCTTCGCGGCACTGCGCGAGATCTTCGGCGAGGAGGTCCGCCTCGCCCATGGCGCCCAGGCGCTGGACGTGCGGGAGGCAGCGCTGCGCGACTTCGCCTCCGGGCAGGCGAAGCTGCTGGTCGCCACCACCGTGATCGAGGTGGGCGTGGACGTGCCCGAGGCCACGATCATGATCATCGAGCAGGCGGAGCGCTTCGGCCTCGCCGCCCTGCACCAGCTCCGTGGCCGGGTCGGGCGCGGCGAGGCCCAGTCCTATTGCCTCCTGCTGCCCTCATCCGACCTCGTGGACGGGGAGAAGCGCCGCCTCGCCGTGCTGCGCGACACGGAGGACGGGTTCGTGATCGCGGACGAGGATCTCAACCACCGCGGCGGCGGCGACGCCCTCGGCACGCGGCAGGCGGGGCAGATGGGACGCCGCATGGTCGATCCGCAGCGCCACGGCAGCCTCGTCCGCATGGCGCACCAGGACGCCACCCTGTTGCTGGAACGCGACCCCAGCCTGGACCGCACCGAGCGCGGGCGGGCCGTGGCGCGCTGGCTGATGCCCTTCTTCGGCCATGACGTGACGCTGGAGCGGCTGGCGGCAGGATAGGGTTCTAGAGCAGGGCGTGGTCGCCCGCCATCTGGTGCGCCAGGAAGGCCCAGCCCTCCCGCCCATGCCCCGGCCCGTGGCAGGCCGGCGTCACGTCCTCCGCCGAGAGGAGATAGGCGCCCGTCTCGTCGCCAAGGCCATGCACGGCGAGGTCGTAGCTGCCGGACCAGCGCGCGGTAAAGGAAATCCGCGCCCCGTCCCCGCAGGCATCCGCGTCGGCGCGCAGGACATTCCCATGCGGGCCGAGCAGCTCCATCGCACCGCCGGGCAACCCGTCCTCCCGCGCGCTCCCCTGCAGCGTGAAGACATAGCGATGGCCGCGCTCCAGCCCGATGGCGAAGAGGTCCACATCCCCGGCCAGCTCGATATGGCCGGGCGCGGTTCCTCCCGCCGCCAGTTGGCCCAGCGGCAGACCCGTGTCGCAGGGCGTGTCGCGGTAGTCGTCGGAGGGCAGCAGGATGGCGGTGCCGTAGAGCAGCCCGTTGCCGAGGAAGCGCACCTGCTCCGTGTTCAGGATATGATCGGTGACACCGAGGCTCGTGACGGTGAAATCCGCCGCGTTGCCGGCGAACAGATAGTCGCCGGGCAACCCGTCCAGCAGCAGCGTATCCGTGCCCGGCCCGCCATCCAGCGTGTTCGCCGCCTGGTTGCCCTGCATCGCGTCGTCGCCCGAACCGCAGGCGGCGTTCTCGATCAGCGCCCGCGTGTCGCCATCCGGCAGCAGGGCATTGGCGATGTTGCCGACCGCCTGATGCCCGAAGCCGAGCTGGGCAAGCTGGTCCGCCGAGGTTACCGTCCACGCGCCGGGGCGCAGGTCCACGGAAACGCCCCGCGTATAGGCGGAAAGGTCGTAGGTGTCGTGGCCGCCGCCGTCCCAGACGGTCATGAAGACCCGGTTGGCGACGGGCGCCGTCTGGGCGGTGCCGTCGATGGAAAGCTGCCCGCTCGCCGGGTCCCAGCGATAGACCGTGTCGCCGGCACGGGTCGTGAAATCGACGCCGTACATGTGCTGGAGGGCCGCGATGTCGTAGAGCATCGGCGTCTGCGCATAGCCGGCATAGTCGTTGTAGTAGTAGTTGCCGTCGGCGCCCGGATAGCTCCGGTAGGTCATCACCGAGTATTCCATCGAATCGTGCCCAGGCGTCATCGCGCCGAAGACCGCGGTCTCCTGCCCGTGCTTCAGGCCGAGCGCGTGGCCGATCTCATGGATGAACGCGTGGTAGGCATAGGTTCCCGGCACGGGATCGCTGAACGTGCCATCGTTCCGGTACCAGGTGTCGCCGCCGGTATCCGCCGTGCTGGGATAGTAGCCCCAGGCCGTGGGCGTCGCCGAGGTCATGGCGAAGCGCAGATCCCCATGCTGCGTGGCCGTCTCGGCCAGTTCCGTGAAGTTCAGGTTGGCGATGCCGGCATAGAGGCCGAGGATCTCCCGCGCCATCGCCTGCTGCTGCGCGTTCAGCGGCAGGAAGCCCTGGCCGGGCTCGCCGCTGCCATAGAAGGTGCCGTAGTAGGCGGGATCGGTCGGGAAGCTGTAGGTCAACTGGCCCGTGGCCCATTGCCGGCCGATGAACAGGGCGTCCGTATCCTGGGCCCCCGTGGCCGTGGTCGTGACGATTCCGGGCATTACGCGGTAACTCCCTCACCTTGCCGATCCGCATCCTGCAGCCCCTGGCCGCACCTCGTGGCATCGGGGGGAGAAGCGGGGTCCGGGACCTCCGGGGATCATGCAGCGCGCCAGCGGCGATATCGATTCGATACGTAATCAAAACATCGTGGATGCCTGCCCGCCGTGGCCTTCCGGCAACCCTGGCGGTCCTGTTCCTTTCCGCCTATCCACCTCCCGCAGCCGAAAGACAGGACAGGGGTTCCCGCGTGAAGCAGGCCTATGCCACCACCGTCGCCTTCAACGTGACGGACCCGGACTCGCCCACCGGCGAGGAGATCCAGCGCTTCTCCCTTTCCATCGTCGTCGAGACCAATCCGAAGCGGGCCGAGCAGCGCGCGGCACAGAACGTGATGCGCCAGGAACAGGGGGCGCGCATCCGCAACGTCCTGGTCCTGCCATTGGACATCGCCCGCATCCAGGCGGAACTGGCCAAGCCCTGAAACGCCGCGGCCACCCGGTAACATCGTCACAATCCGAGACCGAGGGAGGGCCCTCCCGGCTCTTGCGCTCGCGACGCCGCGCACTAAACCCGGCGGCCACGAGTGGATTGAGGACGGGCCCTTGTCGAGCGATACCACTGCGCTGATCGAGATCGACCGGCTGACCAAGAGTTTCGGTGGCTTCACCGCCGTGAACGACGTCTCCTTCAATGTCGGGCGTGGCGAGGTTGTGGGCTTCCTCGGCCCCAACGGCGCCGGCAAGTCCACCACCATGAAGATGCTGGCCGGCTTCGTGACGCCCTCCGCCGGCACCGCCCGCATCCTGGGCGAGGACGTGGTGGACCGCCCGGTGCAGGCCAAGCGCCACCTGGGCTTCCTGCCCGAGGGCGCCCCCACCTATCCCGAGATGACCGTCACCGGCTTCCTGCGCTTCATCGCCCGGGTGCGCGGCTATTCCGGCGCCGAGGCGGGAGAGCGCGTGGCGCGGGCGATGCGCCTGACGACGCTGGAGGGCGTGCGCCTGCAGCCGATCGAGACGCTGTCCAAGGGCTTCAAGCGCCGCGTCGGCCTGGCCCAGGCGCTGCTGCATGACCCGCCGGTGCTGGTGCTGGACGAGCCGACCGACGGGCTCGACCCGAACCAGAAGCGCGAGGTGCGCGACCTTCTCGCCCGCATGGCGCCGGACAAGGCCATCGTCATCTCCACCCACCTGCTGGAGGAGGTCTCGGCCATCTGCACCCGCGCCGTGGTGATCGCGCGCGGGCGCGTGGTGGCGGACGAGACGCCCGCCCAGCTCGCCGCGCGGGGACCGGACCTGGACACCGTGTTCCGCGACCTGACCCTGCCTCCCCCTTCGGCACAGCCCGCCACCGAGGCCGCCTGATGCGCAACACCCTCGCCGTCGCCCGGCGTGAGCTGACCGGCTACTTCGCCACGCCGGTCGCCTATGTCTTCATCGTCATCTTCCTGGTGCTTTCCGGCACGCTGACCTTCACCCTCGGCGGCTTCTTCGACCGGGGCGTGGCCGACCTCTCGCCGTTCTTCCAGTTCGTCCCCTGGCTCTTCCTCTTCCTTGTCCCGGCGCTGACCATGCGCCTCTGGGCGGAGGAACGGCGGCTGGGTACGATCGAACTGCTGCTCACACTTCCGATCGCGCAGTGGCAGGCGGTTCTGGGCAAGTTCCTGGCGGCCTGGGTCTTCTGTGCCATCGCCCTGGCCCTGACCTTCCCGCTGGTGGTCACGGTCAATATCCTCGGCTCGCCCGACAACGGGGTGATCGCCACGGGCTATCTCGGCTGCCTGCTGGTGGCCGGGGCCTATCTGGCCGTCGGCGCGGCGGTCTCGGCGCTGACCAAGAACCAGGTGATCGCCTTCGTCCTCGCCGTGGCGGTCTGCTTCCTCTTCGCCGTGGCGGGCTCGCCCGTGCTGGGCACCTTCCTCGACCGCAACATCCCCGCGCTTTCCGACATCGCGCGCGGCCTCTCGGTCACGGAGCGGCTGCAGGCCTTCTCGCGCGGCGTCGTGTCGGCGCGCGACCTCGTCTTCTTCGCGACCTTCACCGGCTTCTGGCTCTTCGCGAATGCCGTGGCCGTGGACAACCGCAAGGCCGACTGACCCGTGAGCGACACGACCACCTCCCCTCGCGGCCCTCGCCCCGCCCGCCACCGGCTCTGGATCTCGCTCCTGGCGCTGGCCGCGGCGCTGGGCCTCGCCGTCGGGCTGAACCTGCTTTCCGACCGGCTGCTGCCGCGCGCCCGGCTCGACCTGACGCAGCAGCGCCTCTACACGCTCAGCACCGGCACCCGCAGCGTGCTGGCCGGGCTCAAGGACCCGATCACGCTGCGCCTCTTCTATTCCCGCCGGCTCGGCGCCACGGTGCCGCTCTACGGCGCCTATCACGACCGGGTCTGGGAGATGCTGCAGGAATACGTGGCGCTCTCCCATGGCAAGCTGCGGCTGGAGACCTTCGACCCGGAGCCCTTCAGCGAGACCGAGGACCGTGCCGTTGCCTATGGCCTCCAGGGCGTGCCGGTGGACCAGTCAGGGGAGCAGGTCTATTTCGGCCTCTCCGGCTCCAACCTGCTCGACGACGAGCGCAACATCCCCTTCTTCCAGCCGGACCGCGAGCGCTTCCTCGAATACGACCTGACGCGGCTGGTCTATGAGCTGTCCAACCCGCAGCGGCCGGTGGTGGGCGTCATGTCCTCCCTGCCGCTGAACGGCGATCCGCGCGCGATGATGATGCGCGTGGCCGGCGGCGGGCAGCCCTATGCGATCATGAACCAGCTCCGCCAGTTCTTCACCGTCCGCGACGTGCCGACCGACGCGCAGGTGATTGACCCGGCGGTCAAGGTGCTGATCGTGGCGCAGGCGCAGAACCTGAGCGACGCCACGCTCTATGCCATCGACCAGTTCGTCATGCGCGGCGGGCGGCTGCTGGCCATGACCGACCCGCACAGCGAGAGCCAGCTCACCCATCCCGGGCCGACCGGCCAGCCGCCGGCCAGCACCGCCTCGAACCTGGACAGGCTCTACAAGGCCTGGGGCATCGAGGCGCCGGAGGACAAGGTGGTGCTCGACCTGCGCGGCGCCTGGCGGGTGCGGAGCAGCAACCCGAACGACCGGGTGCAGGCGGTGGACTACCTCGCCTGGTTCAACCTCCAGGGCGACAGCCTGGACCGTGGCGACGCCGCGACGGCCGACCTGAACCAGGTGACGGTGGCCTCCGCCGGCGAGGTGCGGAAGGTCCCGGGTGCCAGCATCGACTTCACCCCGCTGCTGACCAGCTCCGGCCAATCCATGCTGGTGGATGCCGCCAGGGTGCGGCAGGCGCCGGACCCGGCCGCCCTGCTGGCGGGCTTCCAGGCGGATGGGCAGCGGCACGTGATCATGGCCCGGGTGCATGGCGTTCTGCACAGCGCCTTCCCCGGCGGGCCGCCCGCGCCGCCCCAGGGCGGGCAGCGCCCGGCGGATTTCCCGGCGCATCTGGCCGTGACGCGGGGGCCGGCCAACCTCGTGGTGGCCAATGATGCCGACATCCTGGAGGACCGCTTCTGGGTCCAGACCCAGGACTTCTTCGGCCAGCAGATGGCGACGCCCTTCAGCGACAACGGCGCGCTGATCGGCAACCTGGCGGAAACGCTGGCGGGCGGCGAGGCCCTGATCTCGCTCCGCTCCCGCGGCGAATCCCTGCGCCCCTTCACGGTGGTGGAAGACATGCAGGCCAGGGCGGAGGCACGCTACCGCCAGACCGAGCAGGAGCTGCAGAACCGGCTCCAGGCCACGGAGCGGCGGCTGCGCGAGCTGCGCCAGGGCACGCAGGGTGGCCCGCAGGCGCCGGGGACGGAGCACGGCGCCACCCAGGCGGTGATCACCCCCGCCCAGCGCGCCGAGATCGACAAGGCGCGCGAGGAGATCCTGGCGACGCGGCAGCAGCTCCGCGCCGTGCAGCTGGAGCTGCGGCGGGACATCGAGCGGCTGCAGACCTGGCTGAAGATCCTGAACATCGTCGCCGTGCCGGTGCTGCTCACCCTCTTCGCCATCGTGCTGGCGGTGCTGCGGTCGCGGCGCCGCGCCTCGGCCCGGGCCTGAGGAGGGACAGGATGCGACGTCGAACCCTGATCGGCCTGGGCGCCGCGGCGGCGGCCTCGATCGGTGCCGCCGTGGTGCTGACCCCGCGCGAGGCCGCGACGCCCGACCCGGACGATGCGCGGCTTGCCTTTCCCGGCCTGGCGGAGCGCCTCGCCGGGGCCACGAGGATCGAGCTGCGCCGGGCCGGCACCACCATGACCCTGACCCGGCGCGATCCCGAGACCTGGACCCTGCCGGAAAAGGACGACTACCCGGTGCGCTCCGAGCGCATCCGGGAGCTCCTGGTCGGGCTGACGGAGCTGCGCCTCGTGGAGCGTCGCACTGCCAGCCCGGAGCTCTTCGCCCGGCTGGGCGTGGACGATCCGGAGGACAAGGATTCCACCGCCATCCTGGTGCGGGTGCTGGACGCCGCCGGCGTGCCCATCGCCCAGGTGATCGCCGGGCACCGCCGCGTGCGCACCCAGGGCGGGGTGCCGGAAAGCATCTACCTGCGCTTTCCCGGCCAGAACCAGACCTGGCTGGCCGAGGGCCGCCTGCCGGTGGACACCGATCCTCAGCTCTGGATCGACCGGGACATCGCCAACCTGCCGCGCGACCGGGTGCTGCGGGTGATCGTTTCGCGCGGCGAGGCGCCGCTGGAGCTGCGGCGGGGCGATGCGCCGGACGCGCCGCTGCGCGTGGCGGTGCCCGCCGACACGGAGGGGCTGGACGAGAACGCGGTGAACGACGTGGCCGGGGCCTTCGAGTTCCTGACCTTCAGCGACGTGCTGCCGGAGGCGAAGCTCCAGGCCGATCCGGTGGGCGAGTCGCGCTTCACCCTGACCGACAACCTGGGCATCGCGGTGCGGGTCGGGCTGCAGGACGGGAATGTCTGGATCCGCCTGACCGCCACGGGCGACAGTGAGGCGGTGCGGCTGAACAGCCGCTGGCGCGGCTGGGCCTATCAGGTCGGCGCCTGGAAGGAGAAGGCCCTGGTGCCCCGCATCGAGGATCTGCGCCGCGAGGCACCCGTCCCCGCCCCGCCGGGCCAGTCGGAGCAGCCCGGGGTGCTGCCCCCTGCCCCACAGGCGGCCCCTTGAGCGCCCGCGAGTATCCGGACCGGCCCTGGGTCGGCATCGGCTGCGTGGTCCTGCGGGGCGAGGACGTGCTGCTCGTCCGCCGCGCCCGCCCGCCGCTCCAGGGCAGCTGGACCATCCCCGGCGGTGCGCAGTCGGTGGGGGAGACGATGGAGGAGACCGCGCGGCGCGAGCTGCGCGAGGAGGCCGGGATCGAGGTCGGCCCGCTGTCGATCGCCGTGGCGGTGGACGTGATCGACCGCGACGAGCAGGGCCGCGCCCGCTTCCACTACAGCATCCTCGATTTCTGCGCCCCCTGGCTTTCCGGCGAGCCCGTCCCCGGCGACGATGCCGCCGAGGCCCGCTTCTTCCGGCCGGAGGAACTGCCGGCGCTGGGCCTCTGGGCGGAGACCCTGCGCGCCATCGGGACGGCACGCGGGGTGCTGCGCGGGGCAAGCTGAGAGAAGACCCCCGTTCCGCTACGGGGCCCGGGCGTTAGAATGCCGCCGAACCGATGGGAAAACCGGGCCCGTGAACCGCCGCCAGCTCCTGCCCTTCGCCGGCCTCCTGCTGCCCGGCGCCGCCACCGCCGCGCCGCGCCGGGAGGCGGCTGCCCCGAAACCGCTGCCGGTGCTGCCCTCGCTGGATGCCGACGGCAAGGCCAGCCTCACCCCGGAAAAGCGCGCCCTGGTGGAGAAGGTCCGCACCTCCTGGCGCGCCGCCGATGGCCGCAGCGTGGAGCAGGTCGTGGCGACGGTCGGCGGGATGGTGCGCGGCTTCCGGGCCCTGGGCTTCCGGGCGGAAACGGGGTGGCCCGACCATACCGCGACGGTCGGCTTCCTCGGCGCGCCGGTGCTGGTCACGCTGGTGCTGTCGCATGACAAGGATGTCGGCTGGCACCTGCAGCCGGACGGGCGCTTCCAGATCGGGCCGGATGTCTTCCAGCTCGGTGCCCTGGCCTATGCGGTGAACTGGCTGCAGGAGGAGGAGGACCGGGGCGGCCCCGCCGGACGGGCAAGGCTGCGCGATCCGAGGAGCCTGGACTTCCTGGAGCCCGCTTCCGGAACCTCGCAGCGACGGCGCCTGGGCCCTTTGCTCGCCGAGGGCGGCTATGGCATCCGCGACCTCGCGGTACGCGCGGTGAGCCTGCCTCGCCCGGGCTTCACGGCGGGCTTCACGCTGCGTCCCCCGGCAGGCGCCGCCGCGCAGGGGGTGATGCGGCCCGTCTTCACCCGTCGCGCCGCCGACCTGGAGACCCAGCCACAGACCCTGTCCTGGGAGCCCGGCAATGATGACGCGCGGCAACTGGCGCAGCGCCCGCCCGGCGAATGGCGCTTCGCCGCGCCGGGATAAGCGGCGGGAGGGCTCAGGTGTAGAGCCGCTCGCCCTCCAGCCCCTTGTAAAGATCGGCAACGAACTCGCCATAGCCGTTGAAGATCCGCGTCGGCACGCGCTCGTTGCTGCCCAGAAGGCGCTCGGTGGCCTGAGACCAGCGCGGATGCGGCACCTCCGGGTTCACATTGGCCCAGAAGCCGTATTCGCTGCTCTGAAGCTGTTCCCAGAAGGAGACGGGGCGTTTGTCGGTGAAGGTGACCTTCACCACCGACTTCCCGGACTTGAAGCCGTATTTCCAGGGGAAGAGCACCCGGATCGGCCCGCCATTCTGCGGCGGCAGCGGCTTGCCGTACATGCCGGTGGCGACGAAGCCCAGCTCGTTCTGCGCTTCGGCCAGGGTGCAGCCCTCGATATAGGGCCAGGAATACCAGATCTGCCGCAGGCCCGGCATGACATCGGGCTGCTGCGCCGTTTCCAGGACGAGGTATTTCGCGCCGGATGTGGGCTGGGCGAGGCGCACGAATTCGGAAAGCGGGAAGCCCGTCCAGGGCACGGTCATGGCCCAGGTCTCGACGCAGCGGTGCCGCAGCACGCGCTCCTCCATCCGCACCTGCTTCAGCAGGTCCTCCAGCCCGATCTCCCGCGGCTGGGCGACCATGCCCTCGAAGCGGATGCTCCAGGGAGTCATCTTCAGCTTCCGGGCCGCCGAGACGACATCCTTGGAATCCCCGAACTCGTAGTAGTTGTTGTAGGTCGTCGCGTTGCGTTCCGGTGTCGTGGCCCGGCCCGGATCGAAGCGCGGGTCGGGGGTGAGCCCGCCCGGCGCGGCGCCGCCCTGCGCGAAGACCGGGCCGCCATGCAGCAGGCCCAGCCCGGCGGCCAGGCTGCCGCCGATGAGCCCAAGCCCCTTGCGCCGCCCGACCACCAGGACCTCGGGCGTCGCGGCACTTTCGGGAAGTTCCCAGCCACGGCGGGTGCGGACGAGCATCGGAAGTCTCCTGCGACCCGTCTCATCTCCGTATGCGGGGCCGGAACGTCAAGGGCGGTGGCCGAATGATGACCGGCGCCGCCAAAGGCGCTCCCGTCGTCAGCGGGGGCGCGGCAGCAGGGCCGTGGATGCCCCCGGCGCGGCGGTGACGGCGTAGAGGCGGTACAGCTCCGCCTCCACCCCGCTCCGCGCCCGGGCAATCAGCCCGGGCAGTTCCCTCGCCGCGGGCCAGAGCGGCGGCCCGTCGCCGCGCCGGGTGCTGCGGATCAGCAGCCCCTTGCCCGTCGCCGGCCCCCCCGGCAGGGCGAAGAGGTCCCAGCGATCCCCGATCGCCACCACCGGCACGCCGGGCGGCAGGCGCAGCGCGAGCTGGCTTGCCAGCCCGTATTCCTCCGAGGCAACGAAATCCGCCCCTTCGGCGACGCGGGCCTGTTCCACCGCGGCGGCGAAGCGGTCCCAGCCGCCAAGCCGGGCCAGGGTGGGATCGCTGCGGCGCGGCAGATGGAACGGCGCATAGGCGGCCTGAACCAGCACCAGCCCGGAGAGCAGCACGCCGATCGCCAGGCCCGGACGGAACAGCCGCTGCCAGAAGCCGGCGAGGCAGGCCGCGGCAAGGCAGGCGGAGGGATAGAGGATGGCCGGCCAGTTGCCCTGCACCCGGCTGCCCGTGGCCTGCCAGAGGAAGACCAGCGTGGCCGGCACGGTGAGCGCCACGAGCAGCCCGGCGCCGCTGTCCCGCCGCCGGACCCAGGCGCCGGC
>NZ_BDLP01000118.1:0-11928 GCF_001950415.1 Roseomonas sp. TAS13 | reverse complement strand
GCGCCAGCAGCAGCCCCGCCGCATCCGCCGCCGACAGCGCGAGGGCCAGCAGCGCCGGGCCGATCGGGGACAGGGCGCGCCGCAGCGCATCCGGCTCCTCCGGATCAGGGCCGGAGGCGGCGGCCAGCAGCCCCAGCAGCATCAGGAACCAGCCCGACAGCCCGTCCGGCCGCAGCAGGACCACGCCACCCGGCAGCACCGGCAGCGCCAACGCCGGGGAAGGCGGCCCCCAGAGCGCCATCGCCCCGGCCGCCATGAGGGCGAGCCCGGCCGGCAGGCACAGGATGGGTGCCGCCCGGGACAGAAGCACGGCGGGCGAGGTGGGAGGGGCCACGGTGCGGGATGCCCGGCCCGGCGGCAGCGGTCCCGGCACCGGGCCGGCCGCCACGCCACGCGGCAGCGCCCCCGCCAGGGCGGCGAGCCCGGACAGGGCCAGGAAGGCGAGCAGCAGGATGGTCACGGCGCCGGACGATAGCAGCCGGGCTTCGCGCGACCAGGGGCCGGCGCCGGGAGAATCCCGTGGCGGCGGAAGCCCCGCCCCTGCGTCAGGCCGTGGCGAACATCACGTTCAGGCGAAAGCGTTCCGCCACCCCGGGCGGCATGGCGACGCGGCCGTGGTAGCGCGCGTGGTGGAGATCCTCGGGCGAAAGCACGGAGAAGCCGTCGCGCCAGCCATGGCGGTCCACCGCATCCGGCCAGTCCTCCCCCCGCCACATCAGGGGGCGGAGGCCGTCGCCATCCTCCACCCAGTGCCAGCCGCTTTCCTCGGGGTCGTCGGGGATGCCGTTCCAAGTCTCGCTCATCGACCAACTCCTCAACCGGACAAACCATATCGTTTGCGAGATAATGCCGCCTTTCTAGACGAAATCACGGCCGTGTGCGCGATTTTTTCCAGACCCGTCCTCCGGTGCCCGGTCTTCCCGGTGCAGCGGGTCAAAGCATCTCCAGGGCCTGCTTGCGCTGCGGCGGCGGGAAGACACGATCCAGCGCCCGCAGATCCGCCTCCTCCAGCACGATCTCGGCGGCGCCAGCATTGTGCCGCAGGTGCGCCGGGTCGGCGGATTTCGGGATGGCCACCACGCCGGGCTGACGCAGCACCCAGGCCAGCGCGATCTGCGCCGGCAGCCGCCCGTGGCGCTCCGCCACCTCCCGCAGCACCGGATGGCGCAGCAGCCGCCCGCCCTGGCCCAGCGGGGAATAGGCCATCACCGGCATCTGCCGCTCGCCACAGAAGGGCAGGAGGTCGAATTCCACGCCCCGGGCATCGAGGTTGTAGAGGACTTGGTCCGTGGCGCAGTCCGCCAGCGCGCCGCCCAGCTCCCCCAGGTCGGCCACGTCGAGGTTGCTGACGCCCCAGCGGCGGATCTTGCCGGCCTCGCGCAGCCGCCCGAGGGCCTCCACCGTCTCGGCCAGGGGCACGCCGCCGCGCCAGTGCAGCAGGTAGAGGTCGAGGCTCTCCACCCCCAGGCGCCGCAGGCTGGCCTCGCAGGCCGCGGCCATGCGGGCGCGGGAGGCGTTGTGGGGATAGACTTTGCTGACCAGGAAGACCTCGTCGCGGCGCCCGGCGATGGCTTCCCCCACCACCTGCTCGGCGCCGCCCTCCGCATACATCTCCGCCGTGTCGATCAGCGTCATGCCGAGATCGAGGCCGAGGCGCAGCGCCCGGGCCTCGGCTCCGCGATCCGCGCCGCGCTCCCCCAGGTGCCAGGTTCCCTGGCCGAGCACCGGGACCTCCGTCCCGTCCGCGAGCCGCAGTTGCCGCATGCGCTTCTCCTTTGCTTCGGGTCCCATGCCGGCTCCGTCGTGCTCCGCGCCCACCAAGAAGGCGAAGCGGGAGGCCGGGCCTGGACGCCCCGGCCGGACATGCTGTCGGATATGCCTTCCGCCCCCTGTCGGGCCCGATGCACCGGCCGATGGCCGACAGGAAGGCTAAGGCCCGCAAGGCACTAGAGCGGATCGGCACCCGGTGAAAACTCGCAAACCCGTGAGGCGGGATGGCCATTCCCCGGCGCCTCCCCGGCAACTCGCATCCGCCGGCGGCATGCCACTCCCATCGGTGGGCGGGAGCTTCTAGATAATATCGTGATGCGCCCATCCGCCCAGCCTTCCGCCCACCCCGCGCCCAGCGCCGGATTCGCCACGCGGATCGCCCACCGCGCATGGGCAGGGGCCGGACTGCCCGCCGCCCGCCGGCTTACGCCCCTCGCGCTCCTGCTCCTCCCCTTCCTGGTGGCCGCGCTCCCGCCCGGCGAGGCCCGGGCGCAGTCCTCCGCGCCGCAGGCCCAGCCCCCCCAGACCCACGCCCAGCCCCGGCCGGAGCCGGGCGCGGAGGAGATCGGCTCCTGGATCCTCACCTGCGCCGCCGACCGCATGACGGACCAGACGAGCTGCCGCCTGCTGAACCGGCGGCCGGCGGTTCCGGCCTCGGCCGGGCAGGCCGCCCTGACGCTGGAGGTGGTGCGGCGCAATGGCAGGCTGGTGCCGGCCGTCACCGCGCGGGACCTGACGATCGAGGGGATCGGACGCGGCCTTCTCGCCTTCACCGGCACGGCGCAGCTACGCTTCCCGCCGAACCGCTTCTTCGAGATGCCCTGTGGGCTGGAAGGCCGCTCCGTGGTCTGCGCGCCAAAGGCGGAGGACGTGGAGCGGGCGGCCACCGAGCTGCCGGCGGCGGAACGCGCCCTGGTGCGGATCGTCGGGCTGGTGCCGGAGGAATCGGAATCGACCGAGCCCACGGAGCTGCGCCTGTCGCGCACTGGCGAGGCCCTGGCCCGCTTCCGCGCCCGCGCGCCGGAAGGGCCAGGCACGGCCGAGGCCTCCCCCGGCTTCGACCTGCGGGAGATGCTGGGCCGGCTGATGCGCTTCCTGAACCCCTGACACGCCTTCCCGCCGCGAGTCCCGACGTGTCGCCTCAGCCCCAGCCCAGGAAACCCCGCCGATGACCTCTCGCGACCGGGTGGTGCTGGATGCCTTCGACAAGCGCATCCTGGCCGCGCTGCAGGCCGACGCCACCCTGCCCGTGGCCAAGGTGGCGGAGATGGCGGGCCTTTCCCCCACCCCCTGCTGGCGGCGCATCCAGAAGCTCGAACAGGCAGGGGTGATCCGGAAGCGGGTGGCGCTGCTCGACCGGCGGAAGCTGAATGTCGGCGTCACGGTCTTCATCGCCATCCGCACCAGCCAGCACAACGCCGCCTGGCTGGAACGCTTCCGCCGCGCCCTGGCGGACATCCCGGAGATCGTGGATTTCTACCGGATGAGCGGCGAGATCGACTACCTGATCCGCGCCGTGGTGCCGGATATCGAAGCCTATGACGGCGTGTACAAGCGGCTGATCTCCGCCGTGGACCTCACCGACGTCACCTCCATGTTCGCCATGGAGGAGCTGAAATCCACCACCGAGGTGCCGCTGGACTACGCGGCCGAGGCCTGAGCCGCCCAGCGGGGGAATGGTGGCCCTGGGAGCAGGGACGCAGGCGTGCTTTGTCGCCAGTGGCGAAGGCCGGGCGAAAGAAAATTCTTATGCGGACGTGATTTCCGGGGTTATTTTCACTGGAAACGCGTATGGAACGGTTTTTTCGACCCATAATTCCCGGAACAGGGGAAGATTTTTCCAGGGAAACCCGCTTTTCGGGGAATCTTGGCAAAAATCCTCCCGCCCGCTGCGCCTAGACTCGCCCCACGCCATTCCGCGCCACCGGTTCCAGCCGGCGGCCACGGAACCGGCCCCGTGCCGAGCAGGACCGCCACCGCATGTTCATCGCCCAGACACGCACCGCCCTGGACCGCCTCCTGGCCGAGATCGCACTGGCCGCACGGGCGCCGCTGGCATCGCGCCACGCCGCAGTGGCGGAGGTGCTGGGCGAGGCGATGGCCGACCCGCAGCTCCTGCTGGGCCGGCACCTCCCGGGGCGGGCCGAGGGCTATACCCGCCACCTGCTGCAGGCCGATCCGGCGGGAGAATACGCCGTCGTGGCGCTGATCTGGCGCCCCGGGCAGATGAGCCCGGTACATGCCCACCGCACCTGGTGCGCGCTCGGCATCCATGGCGGCGTGCTGACCGAGAGCTTCTACGCGCTGGAGGAAGGCGGAGACCCCGTCCCGGCGGCGGCCTTCCTGCGCCGTCCCGGCGAGACCAGCCATGGCCCCGCCGACCCGAAGCTGGTGCACCGCCTGGCCAATCTCGGCTGCCGCAACGCCCTCTCCATCCATGTCTATGGCGTGTCCTTCGACCGCTTCGGCGATGGAGTGAACCTCGTCTACGCGCATTGATGCGTCGCAGCGAAAATCGTCCTTTTTTATGGACAACATAAGAATTTAACGACAATTTGCGCCCGTGGCCCGGCCCCAGCCGAGCGGCTGCCGGGAATTTGACGCGCATCCGACGCAGGACTGTCCGTCAAGCTTTCGGTTGACCCCTCCTGGGGTGGCTGCGAAACACACCCGCCCGCCGGTGACCCGGGGTGGCGCCGTGCAACCAATCGCGACAAGAGGACGAATCCACGCCATGCGCGACAAGGGCGAATACCTTTTTACCTCCGAATCCGTTTCGGAAGGCCATCCCGACAAGGTCGCGGACCGTATCAGCGACACCGTGCTGGACGCCTATCTGACGGCCGATCCCTATTCCCGCGTGGCCTGCGAGACCCTGGTCACCACGAACCGCATCATCCTGGCCGGCGAGACCCGTGGCCCCGGCAGCGTGACGGCCGAGTACCTGATGCACCTCGCCCGCCTCGCGGTGCAGGACATCGGCTATGACCAGGAAGGCTTCTCCTGGCGCAACGCGCATGTCGAGTGCCACCTGCACGCCCAGTCCGCGCACATCGCGCAGGGCGTGGACGCCTCCGGCAACAAGGACGAGGGCGCCGGCGACCAGGGCATCATGTTCGGCTATGCCTGCACCGAGACGCCCGACCTGATGCCGGCGCCGCTGTACTACGCGCACCTCATCCTGCGCCGGATCAGCGAGCTGCGCCGCAACAACGACAAGTCGGTCGCCGGCCTGCTGCCGGACGCCAAGTCCCAGGTCACGCTGCGCTATGTCGACGGCAAGCCGGTCGGCGTCACCTCCGTGGTGGTCTCCACCCAGCACGAGGAAGGGCTGACGCAGGAGCAGGTCCGCGCGCTGGTGGCCCCGATCGTGGCCTCCTCGCTCCCCGCCGGCTGGACCGTGCCGGAGGACGAGCTCTACGTGAACCCGACCGGCACCTTCGTGATCGGCGGCCCGGACGGCGACTGCGGCCTGACCGGCCGCAAGATCATCGTGGACACCTATGGCGGCGCGGCCCCGCATGGCGGTGGTGCCTTCTCGGGCAAGGACCCGACCAAGGTGGACCGCTCGGCGGCCTATGCCTGCCGCTACCTGGCCAAGAACGTCGTCGCCGCCGGCCTGGCCGACAAGTGCACGATCCAGGTCTCCTACGCCATCGGCGTGAGCAAGCCGCTCTCGGTCTATTTCGACCTGCACGGCACCGGCCGTGACATCGACGAGGCGAAGCTGGCCAAGGTCGTGAACGAGATGGTGAACCTCACCCCGCGCGGGATCCGGGAGCACTTGCAGCTCAACCGGGCGATCTACGTGCCGACCTCGGCCTATGGCCATTTCGGCCGCACCCCGGACGAGGACAAGGGCACCTTCACCTGGGAGCGCACCGACATCGCCAACGACCTCAAGCGCGCCTTCGGTCGCTGAGGTGACAGCCCCGGTCCTGGAGGACGGGGTCACGGACCCCGCCCCCGGGGCCGTGGACCCGCATGACCCGCCCGTCGAGGGTGTCCCCAACCGGCTCTATGGCCGGCGCCGGGGCCACCCGCTGCGGGCGCGGCAGGAACGGCTGCTGCAACTCGCGGCGCCGCGCCTTTCCGCCGATCCCGCCGGCATCGCCGATCCGGGCGCGCTCTTCGCGTCCCGGCCGGACGAGGTCTGGGTCGAGGTCGGTTTCGGCGGCGGCGAGCATGCCGAGGCCCTGGCCCGCGCCAACCCGCGGGCGGGGCTGATCGCCTCCGAGGTCTTCGAGAACGGCATCTGCGCCCTGCTGTCCCGGCTGGTGCCGGAAGGTGGGGAGGAGACGGCGCCCGGCCTGCCCAACCTCCGTCTCTGGACGCGCGACGCGCGCCACCTCCTGGCCGGCCTGCCGGAAGGAGCGCTGTCCCGCCTCTACCTGATGTTCCCCGATCCCTGGCCGAAGTCCCGCCACGCCAAGCGGCGCTTCGTCCACCCCGCCATGCTGCCCCTGGTGGCCCGCGTGCTGCGCCCCGGCGGCGAATGGCGCATGGCGAGCGACCACCCGGTCTACCAGGCCTGGGTCGAGGAGGTTTTCGCGGCACAGGACCTGTTCGAGCCCGTGCTCGATGTCCGGGAACGCCCCGCCGACTGGCCCGGCACGCGCTACGAGGCCAAGGCACACCGCGAAGGCCGCCAGCCGCGCTACTGGATCTGGCGCCGGCGATAGGCTGTTCCGGCGTCGCGCTGTCCCGGGGGGAAGGCTCCGCCTTCGCCCCCGGACCCCCTATCCGCCAGGACCCTGAGGGTCCTGGACCTCCCCTTCGCTGGTTCTCCGCTGCCGGCCGGATCACGCCGGAGAGCATGGCTCTCCGGCGGACTGCCAGTGCCACCAGAGCGGACAAGGTGTCTTTCTTTTCGGGAGTCCCAGGTTGCCGCCTGCTCCCCGGAATCGACGCGAAGACTGACGGCAACCACCGGCGCCAATGAAAGCCCGGGATCCGGGGACCGGCTTCGGTCCCCGGCGGAGAGGGGGTCCGGCGGGAGAGGCGGCGCCTCTCCCCCGGCGGCCAGCCATGAAGCGCAACGCGAAAGGTTCAGGCCGCCGCGTTGGCCTTGGAAAGCACGCCGCGGCGGAGCTGGTCCTCCTCGATGCTCTCGAACAGGGCGCGGAAATTGCCTTCGCCGAAGCCGTCATCGCCCTTGCGTTCGATGAACTCGAAGAAGACCGGGCCGATCACGTTGCCGGAGAAGATCTGCAGCAGCAGCCGCGCCTTGCGGTCCTCCACCACGCCCTCGCCGTCCACCAGGATGCCGTTGGCCTTCAGCCGGGCAAGGTCCTCGCCATGGCCCGGCAGGCGGGCGTCCACTTTCTCGTAATAGGTGGCGGGCGGCGCCGGCATGAAGCTCAGCCCGGCCTCGCGCAGGCCCTCGATCGTGCCGTAGATGTCGTTGCAGCCGCAGGCAATGTGCTGGATGCCCTCACCCTTGTACTCCCGCAGGTATTCCTCGATCTGGCTCTCGTCGTCGGCGCTCTCGTTCAGCGGGATGCGGATACGCCCGTCGGGGCTGGTCAGGGCGCGGGAGAAGAGGCCGGTGTACTCGCCCTTGATGTCGAAGTAGCGGATCTGCCGGAAGTTGAAGAGCTTGCTGTAGAACTCGTACCAGACATCCATCCGGCCGCGATGGACGTTGTGCGTCAGGTGGTCGATGTAGAAGAGCCCGGCGCCCTTCGGAAAGGGTTCGCGCTCGCCGGTCCATTCGAATTCGGCGTCATAGGCCGAGCCATTCTCGCCGTACTGGTCGATGAAGTAGAGCAGGGACCCGCCGATGCCCTTGATCGCCGGGATGTCGATGGTCCTGCCGCCATCGGCGGGATCGGCCGGCTCGGCGCCCAGTTCCAGCGCGCGCCTGTAGGCATACTGCACGTCCACCACGCGGAAGGCCATCGACGGCACGCTGGGGCCGTGGCGTTCCGCGAAGCGCGCGGCATGGCTGCCCGGCTCCTCGGTCAGCAGGTAGTTGATGTCGCCCTGGCGGTAGAGGGTGCTGCGCTTCGTGCGGTGCCGCGCCACGGCGGTGAAGCCCATCTGGCGGAACAGGGCGTGCAGCTTCTCCGGCTCCGGATGCGCGTATTCGACGAAGCCGAAGCCGTCCGTGCCCATGGGGTTGTGCGCGCCGATCTCGGCACGCGGGGCGTCATGCGGGAAAGGTCCCATTCGTGGATGTCCTCCGTTATGACGCACAGCCTGCCGCAGGCAACGCGCAAGCTGCTTGCGAAACCGTACCGCGTCCCCTTTACCGGCGCACGATCCAGGCATGATGATCCTCATCCATGCACGAATCACCCGCCCTGGACGCCCTAGACCTCCGCCTGCTGCGGGCCTTGCAGGAGGATGCCCGGCTGACCAACCAGCAGATCGGGGAGCGCATCGGCCTGTCCGCCTCGCAATGCTCGCGCCGGCGGGCGGCGCTGGAGGCTGCCGGGCTGATCCGCGGCTACCATGCGGAACTGGATGCGGAGCGGCTGGGGCTGCACCTGCTGGTCTTCATCCAGGTCACGCTGGCCAGCCACAGCGGCGACAATGCCCGCCGCTTCCGCGACCTCGTCTCGCGGCTGGAGGAGGTGCAGGAAGCCTATGCCATGACCGGCGACGCCGACTACCTGATCAAGGCGGTGGTGCCGGACCTCAAGGGCCTGTCGGTGCTGGTGAACGACGTGCTGCTGCCGCACGAGAGCGTGGCGCGGGTCCGCTCCTCCATCGTGCTCGACCGGCTCAAGGCCTCCGGCAGCCTGCCCCTCGGCCGGCGGGGCTGAGCGGGCCACGGGCGGCGCCGGATCGCCTCATGGCCAGCCGGCGCGGAGCCGCTCGTCCAGGAAATCCAGGAAGAGCCGCAGCCGGGGCGTGACCAGGCGCCCATGCGCATGCACCGCCTGCAAGGGCGGCTCGGGAATGTGCCAGTCGGGCAGCACGATCTCCAGCCTTCCCAGCCGCACCTCCGGCCCGGCATCCCAGTCCGGCTTCACCACCAGCCCGGCTCCGGCCAGCGCCAGGGCCAGCGCGACCTCGCCATGGCTGGTGCTGGCCGGGCCGGCGACCTGCACCGGAGCCTCCTCGCCCGACCGCGAGCGGAAGCACCATTGGTCCTGGGGGGCGTCGCCGGACAGGATACAGTCGTGCTGCTCCAGCTCCCGCGGATGGGACGGCCGGCCCCGGCGCGCCAGATAGGCAGGAGCACCGCAGACGACACCGTGGCTGGGGGCGAGCGGATGCACCAGGAGCTGCGAGTCGGGCATGGCGCCGGAGCGGATGGCCAGGTCGAAGCCGCCGCCGATCAGGTCCACCATCGTATCCGTGGCGGTGAGGTGGATGCGCATTGCCGGGTGCAGGCACAGGAATTCCGCGATCAGCGGCGCCAGGACGCGCTGCCCGAAGGCGACGGCGGAGGTGACGCGCAACTGCCCGATCACCTCGCCCCGGCGCAGCGCCAGCGCGGCCTCCATCTCCTCGATCTGGGCCAGGATCCGCCGGCAATGGGCCTGGAAGTCGCGTCCGTCCTCGGTAAGGGCGAGATGCCGCGTGGTGCGGCTCACCAACCGCATACCGAGGCGCTGCTCCAGCCGCGCCAGCCGCTTGCTGACGACCGGCAGCGACATGCCGAGCTCGCGGGCCGCCGCGGTCAGGCTGCCCACCTCGGCAACGCGGGAGAAGACCGTGATATCGACGAGATTCTCGGCGATGCGCATGACGGTCTTTCCTCTCCCTGGGACGGACCCGCAAGGGGCGGGCTGGCGTTTTCGCCCCGTAACGATGTGGTGGCCGCATGGTCGTCCGCCATGTGTCCCTCCTTTGACACACAGGCTCCCCCGGCAAAGGCTGGGCGGCACCGGTGGGCCGGAAATGCTCTACCGTCCCCCTCGCCCGGCCCCACCCCGCAATGGGGGACCGGGAAACGGAGGGGAGGCTTCCGGCCCCCGGGGCGTGCCGCCGGCCCGCGTGGGCGGCGCGGCGGGCATGGGAGACCGGGCGATGTCCCCGGGGAAAGGACAGGATGCGATGGCCGAAGGGCACCGTTTCGACCGCGTGTGGCTGCGGGGCAGGCTGCTGACCATGGCGCCGGAAGGAAGCTCCGCGGCGGCCCATGGGGAGGCCGCCATCCTGGCGGGCTGCGGCGTGGTGGAGCGGGGCGCCGTCGCCAGCCGGGACGGGCGGATCGCTTTCGCGGGGCCGGAGGATGGGCTCCCCGCCGGCTGGGAAGCCGGGGAGGTCCTGCGCCTGGAGGGCCGCTGGGTCACGCCGGGGCTGGTGGATTGCCACACCCATCTGGTCCATGGCGGCGATCGCGCGGCGGAGTTCGAGGCACGGCTGGCCGGCGCCACCTATGCCGAGATCGCCCGTGCCGGGGGCGGCATCCTGTCCACCGTGCGCGCCACGCGGGCGGCGGACGAGGACGCGCTGGTGGCAAGCGCCCTGCCCCGGCTCGACCGCCTGATCGCCGAGGGCGTGACCACGGTGGAGGTGAAGTCCGGCTACGGGCTGGACACGGAGACCGAGCTGCGGATGCTGCGTGCCGCGCGGCGGCTGGGCGAGGCGCGCGATATCGGCGTGGCCACCAGCTTCCTCGGCGCCCATGCCGTGCCGCCGGGCATGACGGCGGAGGACTACACCGCGCTGGTCTGCGACGCGATGCTGCCCGCCGTGGCGGCGGCCGGGCTGGCCGATGCGGTGGACGTCTTCCACGAGAGCATCGCCTTTTCCGCCGCGCCGACCGGGCAGGTCTTCGCCGCCGCGCGGGCCCACGGCCTGCCGGTGAAGCTGCATGCCGACCAGCTGGAGAATGGCGGCGGCGCGGCGCTCGCGGCGCGCTGGGGGGCACTCTCGGCGGACCACCTGGAATGCGCCGACGAGGCGGGCGCCGCCGCCCTGGCCCGTGCGGGGACGGTGGCGGTGCTGCTGCCCGGGGCCGCCTATACGCTGCGCGAGACCAGCCGCCCGCCGGTCGAGGCGCTGCGGCGGCATGGCGCGCACATCGCCGTGGCGACGGACTGCAACCCGGGCAGCTCGCCGCTCACCTCGATCCTGCTGGCGATGAACATGGCGGCGGTGCTGTTCCGCCTGACCGTGCCGGAATGCCTGGCCGGGGTGACGCGCGAGGCGGCGCGGGCGCTGGGCCTGCTGGACCGGATCGGCACGCTGGAGACGGGCAAGCGCTGCGACCTCGCCATCTGGGATATCGAGCGGCCGGCGGAGCTGGTCTATCGCCTCGGCTTCAATCCCCTGCACAGCCGCGTGCGCGGAGGACGGTGATGCGCTTCCTGGCCGAAACCGCGCTGCTGGACGGCGAGATCCGACGCGACGTCGCCATCATCCTGGACGATGCGGGGCGCATCGCCGGCGTGGCGGCGGACAGCGACGCGGCCGAAGGCGACGAGCGCCTGCGGGGCCTCGTCGTGCCGGGAATGCCCAACCTGCATTCCCATGCCTTCCAGCGCGCCATGGCGGGGCTGGCCGAGCGCGCCGGGCCGGAGGGCGACAATTTCTGGCGTTGGCGCGAAGTGATGTACCGCTTCCTGGCCGTGCTGACGCCGGAGGATGTCGAAGCCATCGCGGCCCAGCTCTACGCGGAATGCCTGCGCCAGGGCTACACCGCCGTGGCCGAGTTCCACTACCTGCACAACGCGCCGGACGGCACGCCCTATGCCGATCCGGCGGAGATGGCCCGGCGCATCGCCGCCGGGGCCGAGGCGGCGGGAATCGGCCTCACCCTGCTGCCGGTGCTATACCGCCACAGCCAGTTCGGCGGCGCGGAAGCGGCACCGGGGCAGCGCCGCTTCGTCCTGCCGGTGGAAACCTGGGCGGGGATCTGCCGGGAGGCCGCATCCTGGCCCGGGGTGCGGACCGGCGTGGCGCCGCATTCCCTGCGCGCCGTGATGCCGGAGGAACTCTCCGCCAGCATCGCCCTGGCGGCGGAGCTGGGCCCGGACACGCCCATCCACATCCATGTCGCGGAGCAGGTGAAGGAGGTCGAGGACTGCCTCGCCTGGAGCGGTCAGCGCCCGGTGCAATGGCTGCTCGGCCACGCGCCGGTGGATGCGCGCTGGTGCCTGATCCACGCCACGCATTCCGACGCCGCGGAAACCCTGGCCCTGGCACGGAGCGGCGCCGTGGCCGGCCTCTGCCCCACCACCGAGGCCAATCTCGGCG
>NZ_BDLP01000117.1:0-11929 GCF_001950415.1 Roseomonas sp. TAS13 | reverse complement strand
AGGATCACCGCGGCGAAGCGGGGTGGCAGGTGAAGCATGGCGGCGTCTCTTGGCGGGGACACGCCAGCCTAGCCAGTCACCCGCCTCGCCGCCTACGCCTGTCTCAGATGGCCAAAGTCGAGCTAAGGAAGCCGCAACAATCCCGGCTTCCCCATGGCGGGCCATGGGCATCCCCGGACGCGGCAGCCGCAAGATGTCCACCCGATGGCGCAACTCCGCCACCTTTCGCGTCAAGCGGGTGGACACGACAATTTTAAGTTGAAATCATTGCAGTTTCTCAGTATAGTATAAAACATCCAGCACGAAACACGTCACTCGGGTCGATCTGGATCCAGGTCCAGATGTGGATGTATTTGGCCCATGCCCGTCATTGCGATTGTCGATGATCAGAATACGAATCGGCAAGTCTTTACAATGCTGGCCAAGTCGGTCACGCGGGACACCACGGCGGAAGCCTTCGCCGACCCCAACACCGCCCTGGCCTGGATCGCGCACCACCGTCCCGACCTGATCATCACCGACTACCGCATGCCCGGCATGGATGGGGCCGACTTCACTCGCTCTGTCCGCGCCATCGCCGGCTGCGCCGCGACCCCCATCCTCGTCATCACCGCCTATGACGACCCGAATTTCCGCATCCGGGCGCTGGAGGCCGGGGCGACCGGCTTCCTGCAGACGCCGATCAAGCACGCGGAGTTCCAGAACCAGGTCCGCGACCTGCTGGACGCCGCGCGCCACCCCTTCCCGCCGGCGCCAGCCAACGACCAGATCCAGGGTGCCGCCAGGGCTCCGGGAGCGGCACCGCAAAGGGCCGACCTGCTGGCCCAGGTCATCGACACGATGCCCGTGCTGGTCCACACCGCCGATCCGGAAGGCTATTGCCGCTTCGCCAATGCCGCCTATGCGCGCCATGTCGGCCGCGGCGTGGAGCAGTGCGCAGGGCTGCCGATGAAGGAGCTCACCGCGCGCGACCAGATCGAGCGCGACGTGCTGTTCGACCGCCTGGTCTTCGAGCGCGGCGCGCCGCTGCCGAGCTACGAGGAGAACTTCATCGACCGGGACGGCGTGCTGCGCACCCAGCTCACCACCAAGTCGCCGCTCCGCAACAGCATCGGCGAGGTGGTGAACGTGCTCACCACCTCCCTCGACATCACCGACCAGAAGAGCGCGCAGCGCCACCTGCACCACCTGGCCCGCCACGACGTCCTGACCGACCTGCCCAACCGCTCCCTGCTGGCGCAGCGGATCGAGGAAGGGATCGAACGCGCCGCACGCTCCGGGCGTCTCTGCGCGCTGCACTTCCTCGACCTCGACCGCTTCAAGAACGTGAACGACTCGCTGGGCCACGACTTCGGCGACCAGCTGCTGATCACCGTCGCCCGCATCCTGCGCATGCATGTGGGGGAGCACGACACGGTGGCCCGCCTCGGCGGCGACGAGTTCGCCATCCTGCAGGAAGGCATCTCCGACCCTCGCGAGGCCGCGACGCTGGCGGATTCGGTCGGCCATGTCCTGGCGGAGCCGATCCAGGTGCGCGGGCACCGGGTCAACATCAGCGCCAGCATCGGCATCACCGTCTGCGGCCGCGATTCCTCGAATATCGACGAGCTGCTGAAGAACGCCGACCTCGCCATGTACCAGGCGAAGGCCGAGGGGCGCCACGGCTACCGCTTCTTCCGCCCGGACCTGCGGCTCCGGCTGGAACAGGCGCAGTCGCTGGAGGCCGGGATCCGGGAAGGCGTCGCCAACGGCCAGTTCGTCCTGCACTACCAGCCGCAGGTCAGCCTGCATTCGGGCCAGGTGATCGGGCTGGAGGCCCTGCTGCGCTGGAACCGCCCCGGCCACGGCCTCTGCGCGCCCGCCGATTTCCTCAACGCCGCGGAAGACGGCGGGCTGATCGTGCTGCTGACCGAATGGGTGCTGAACGAGACCTGCACCCAGATCCGGCGCTGGGAGACGCAAGGCCTGCCGCCCCTGCGCGTCGCGATCAACGTCTCGCCCAACCAGTTCCGCCGGCAGGACGTGCACCGCATGGTGATGCAGGCCACCCAGGCCGCCGGCATCGACCCGTCGCGGCTGGAACTGGAACTGACCGAGGGCGTGGTGATGGACCGCAGCGCCAGCACCGCCCAGACCCTCGACGCGCTCCGCCGCGACGGCGTCAGCGTCGCGCTGGACGATTTCGGCACCGGCTTCTCCTGCCTGGACTACCTGCGCCACTTCCGGGTCAACCGGATCAAGATCGACCGCTCCTTCATCCAGAACCTGCCGCAGAAGCGCGAGGACGCCGCCATCGTGTGCGCCATCATCGGCCTCGCACGCGGCCTGGGCGTCACCACGGTGGCGGAAGGGGTGGAGAATCCGGAAATCCTCGACCGCCTGCGCCAGGAAGGCTGCGACGAGGCCCAGGGCTTCTACCTGGGCCGCCCCGTGCCGGCTGGCGAATGGGAAACCTGGTTCCGCCGCCTGCCCTCGTTGCGCCACCCCCTGCTCTGAGGGGCTTCCCCAGGGACAGCGCGACGCCAAAGCCGTGAAGCGCGGCCGGCGCCCCGATCAGCCGCGCAGGCGTTCCTCCAGCGGCGCCTTCTGCCGTTCCACCACTTCCGCCAGCGGGTCCTCGCCCTTCAGCCCGCGCAGTGTCGCGCCGGACATGTAGGCGGCGCGGCCGAGAAGCTGTGCCGCGACCGGCAGGGTGAGCAGCAGGAAGAGGATCGTCAGCACGCCGGTCGGCAGCTTCACGGCATCGCCCGCCAGCAGCGCGCCGACCAGCACCAGCATGGTGCCCAGCGTGCCGGCCTTGGTGCCGGCATGCATGCGCTGGAAGGCATCGGGCAGGCGCACCACGCCGATGGCGGCGATGCAGAGGAAGGCCGTGCCCAGGATCATCAGGATGGCGGCGATCATCGCTGGCTCCCCTTGCGTTCCAGGAAGGCGGCGAAGGCGCAGGTGGCGACGAAGTTCACCAGCGCGATCACCAGCCCGACATCGAGGAAGGCGCTGCGCCCGGTGGCCAGGGCCGTCATGGCGGCAAAGGCCACGGCGACGGCGGTGAGCATGTCCAGCGCCACGAAACGGTCGGCGAAGCCCGGTCCCGCGATCATGCGATAGGCAGCGAGGCCCAGCGGCAGCACCAGGACGAAAGCCAGCAGCCCGGCGAGGGTCTCGATCCCGTCCATGCTCATCGTCCCCCCTCCATCATCAGGATCCAGCGCTCGTAGAGCCGCTTGAACTGCGCGATGACCTCCTCGTCCCTCCGCGCGTCCAGCACATGCACGTAGAAGCGCCGTAGGTCGTCCGAGACGTGCAGGCAGGTGGAGCCCGGCGTCAGCGAGACGCAATAGGCGAAGAGCGCCACGCCCCAGCGCGTGCGCGCCTCCACCGGCACCACCACGATGGCCGGCAGCGGCTGGGCATAGGGCGAGAGCACGATGCGCGCCACGGAGAGGGAGGAGGCTACCAGGTCCCACAGGAAGGTGGCGACCAGGCAGAGCAGCGCCCAGAGGCGGAGGGGCAGGCGAAGCAGGCTCATGCGCCGCCTCCCGCCGGCGCCGCCCCTGGCACCATCCCACGGGCCGCCTCGCGCGCGAAGGCGCTGAGCGGCTCCACCCCGATCCCCATGGCGAGGATCAGGAAGGCCAGGATGCCCATGGCCGCCAGCATCGCGGGCGGCACGCGGCGCGGCGCGCGGCCGCTGCCGGGCGCCTTCCAGAAGGCCTCCACCCAGATCTGGCTCATGGAATAGACGGTGACGAAGCCGGTCGCGAGCAGGACCAGCGCCAGCAAGGCGCCGCCCGACAGGAAGCCCGCCTGCACCAGCACGAACTTGCCCCAGAAGCCGGAGAAGGGCGGAATCCCGGCCAGCGACAGGGCCGGGACGGCGAAATACACGGCCAGCATCGGCTGCCGCTTCATCAGCCCGCCGCAGCGGTTCAGGTCGGTGCTGCCATTGGCCCGCGCGATGGCCCCGGCGGCGAAGAACAGGCTCGTCGTCACCAGGATGGAATGCAGCATGTAGAGGATGGCGGCGGCGAGCCCCGCCAGGCTGGCCAGCGCCAGCCCCATCATCATCGTGCCGATCGAGGCGACGATCTGGAAGGCCAGGATGCGCCGCGTGTCCTCCTGCGCCATGGCGCCCAGCACGCCCAGCACCATGGTCGCCGCCGCCAGCAGCCCCAGCATGGGCGCGAGGCCCGGGATGACCGGCGCCGTGCCCAGCCCGAAGACCAGCACCAGCACGCGCAGGCAGGCATAGAAGCCGACCTTGGTCAGCAGCCCGGCCATGCCCGCCAGCACCGTCATCGGCGCGGTGGGATAGGCCGCCGGCAGCCAGGAGAAGAAGGGAAAGAGCCCCGCCTTCAGCCCGAAGCCGGACAGCAGCAGGAAGGCGGAGGCCACCAGCGCCAGGCTCGGCGCGCGGCCGTTCAGGGCGCGGGACAGGTCGGCCATGTTCAGCGTCCCCGCCTCGCCGAAGAGCAGCGCGATGCCGAGCAGCATGAAGGCCGCGCCCAGCATGCTCAGCGCGGCATAGCGGATCGCCCCGTCGATCTGCGCCCGCCGCCGGTCGAGCACGGTGAGGCCCAGCGCCGTCACCAGCATCAGCTCGAACCAGACATAGAGGTTGAACAGGTCGCCGGTCAGGAAGGCGCCGTTCACCGCCGCCAGCATGGCCAGGAACAGCGCGTCGAAGCCGGCGCCGCGGCGGCGCGGCCCAATATCCGCCCGGGCATAGATGGCCACCACCAGCCCGACGATGCCCGTGAAGACGGACAGCATCGCCCCCAGCCGGTCGGCGGTGAAGCTCACGCCGAAGGAGCGCGGCCAGCCGCCGAAGCCGACCGTCAGCGGCCCGTTCTGCGACACCTCGGCCAGTAGGCCGAGCGAGGCGGCGAGCATCAGCCCGGTGGCCGCCTCCATCGTGGCGCGCTGCCAGTCCGGGCGGTGGCGCAGCACGGCGCAGAGCGCCGCGGCCAGCAGCGTGCCCACCACCGGCCAGAGCAGGAGGATGCCGGGAACGAGGTCAGCGCGCATCGGCGTCCTCCTCGTCCTCGGGGAAGGGGGGCTCGGCGGCGGCGATCCGGGCGCCGTTGATCGTGCCCTCGCCGCGCCAGGCGCGCAGCACCAGCGTCATCAGCACCACGGTCAGGGCGAAGCCGATCACGATGGCGGTCAGCACCAGCGCCTGGGGCAGGGGATCGGCGGACAGCCCCAGCACCTTCTCCCCATCGGGGATCAGCGGCGGCTGGTCCGAGCGCAGCCGCCCGGTCATGAACAGCACGAGGTTCACCGCCGTGGACAGCAGCGCCAGCCCCAGGGCCAGCCGCGCCAGGTTGCGCGACAGCGCCATGTAGAGGCCGCATCCGGCCAGGGCGGCGGCCACGAAGGCGGTCAGCAGGTTCATCGCTCGGCCTCCCGTTGCAGCCCGAAGAGGAAGGCCAGCACCCCGCCCAGCACCACGGCGAAGACGCCCAGGTCGAAGAGCAGCGTCGTACCCTGCTTGACGGCGAGGCCGAACAGGTCGGCCTCCACCCAGAGATGCTTCATGTAGCTGCCATGGGCGAGCAGCCCCGGCGCGCCGCTCAGCACCGCCAGCCCCATCCCCAGCCCGACCAGCACCATGGGATGCAGCCGCAATGCCGCCCGCGCCCGCTCCACGCCCCCCGCCAGGGCGAGCATGGCGAAGGCCAGCGCGGCCACCAGCCCGCCGACGAAGCCGCCACCGGGCTGGTTGTGCCCGCGCAGCAGGATCATCACCGCCGCCAGCAGCAGCAGCGCGAAGAAGGCACGGCTGGTGGCGGCCAGGATGAAGGCGGCCGGCCTTTCCCGCGCCGGGACGGGATCAGCCTTCAGCAGCGACCAGGCCATCAGCGCCGACATGCCGATCACCACCGTCTCGCCCAGCGTGTCGAAGCCGCGGAAATCCACCAGGATCACGTTGACCACGTTCTGGCCGAAGGCGGCGGCATAGCTCTGCGCGCCGTAGAAGCCGGACACCGTGGTATCCGCCGGCCCGGCCATCATGTCGGCACTCGCCAGGAAGACCAGCGCGGCGAAGCAGCAGGACAGCAGGATGTCGTGCTGCCGCTCCGCCCGATTGCGCGTCGCCGGCGCCGCGAGCGGCAGCACCAGCAGCACGGCGGTCAGCAGCACGACGATCAGCGCCTCCACCGAGAACTGCGTCAGCGCCAGGTCCGGCGCGCCGTTGCGCAGGAAGACCAGCGCCACCGCCAGCCCCACCAGCCCCACCGCCACCAGCGCGGACAGCAGGGAGCGCGCGCGGGCGGCGGCGAAGCCTCCGGCCAGCCCGACCAGCAGGATGGCGGCGGTGGCCGGATCGGGATGGCCGAATGCCGGCCAGCGCGGCACCGTGCCCGCCCGCACCGCGCCGAAAAGGCAGAGCGCCATGGCCGAGGCCGCGCCGAGCCAGAGATAGCGCCGCAGGTCACCGTTCTGCACGAAGCGGGTGAGCCGCCCGGCGAAGCCGACCAGCCCGCGCATCAGCGCGTCGTAGCCGATCTCGGCGGCATAGTGGTCGATGGGCTGGAGCGCCAGCAGCCAGCTATGGATCGAGCGCCAGAAGGCGACGATCACGGCACCGATCGCCACCACCACCACGCTCAGCATCAGCATCGGCGTCAGCCCGTGCCAAAGCTCGACCTTGACCTCCACCGGCGCGCCATAGATCGCCAGCACCGCCGGATTCAGCACGTTGTCGCGCACCCAGTCGGGCTCCAGGCTGATGGCGAGGCCCAGCAGCGACAGCAGCAGCGGCCCCAGCGTCAGCCCCACCGTCTCGCCATGCCTGACCTCGGTGATCTTGCCGCGCCCGAGAAAGAAGGGCCGCAGCGAGACCACCCCGGCCACGCCCACCATCACCGCGTTCACCAGCACCGCGATGGCCACCGGCACGGCGTCCCAGGAGCTCTGGATCTGCGCCTCGAACAGGAACTCCTTGGAGATGAAGCCGATGAAGGGCGGCAGCCCGGCCATGGAAAGGCTGGCCAGGCTCGCCGCCACCGCCGTCAGCGGCAGGAAGCGCACCAGCCCGCCCATCTGCCGCAGATGCGACTTGCCGGTGGCGTGGATGGCATTGCCCGCGCAGAAGAACAGCGCCGCCTTGTAGAGCGCATGCGCCAGGATGAAGCCCACGGTCGCCACGCTGGCCATCGGCCCGTCCAGCCCGATCAGCATCACCAGGATGCCCAGCGAGGCGACGGTGGAATAGGCCAGCGCCGCCTTGAAGCCCTGCGCCCGCAGCGCCTGCACCCCCGCCACCAGCATGGTCGCCGCGGCGAAGCCGATCAGGATGCTGCGCCCGCCCGGAACCTCGGCGAAGAACCCCTCGAACCGCGCCAGCAGGTAGATGCCCAGCTTCACCATCGTGGCCGAATGCAGATAGGCCGAGGCCGGTGTCGGCGCCTGCATCGCGTTGGGCAGCCAGAAGTGGAAGGGGAACTGCGCCGACTTGGTGAAGCCGCCGAGCAGCAGCCCGATCACGATCAGGGCGGCCCAGGGGCTCCGCGCCAGCTCCTCCACCCGGCCGGTCGCCCCGGAGAAGCTGAAGCTGCCCAGGGTGACCCCGATCAGCACGATGGCGCAAAGCAGCCCCAGCCCGCCGCCCACCGTCACCTGCAGGGATTGCAGCGCCGAGCGGCGCGAGGCCGGGCTCTTGCCGTCGAAGCCCACCAGCAGAAAGGACAGGATGCTGGTGGCCTCCCAGAACATGAAGAAGACCAGCAGGTTGTCCGACAGCACCGCCCCCAGCATGGCGGTCATGAAGAGCAGGATCAGGGTGAAGAAGCGCGCCCGGTCGCCCGGCGACTTCTCCGCCATGTAGGACCCGGCATAGACCACCACCAGCGTGCCGATGCCGGTGATCAGCAGCGCGAAGAGAAAGGAGAAGCCGTCCAGCCGGAAGGCCAGATCCACCCCCAGCGACGGCGCCCAGGGCAGCCGCGTCTCCGCGGCGCCGCCCCCGGCGATCAGTGGCGCGAAGCTCAGGAACATCCCGAAGAGCCCCGCCGGCAGCAGCGCCAGCCCCCAGCCGCCGGCGCGGCCGAGCAGGCGCGACACGGGCGCGGCCAGGCAGGCCCCGGCCACGGCGATCAGCAGGATCAGCGGCAGCACGGCGGGCTCACCGGCGGCCGGGAAGGGGAGGGGCCAGGAACGGAGGGGCTGAGGTTTCGCGGGACGGGCGGGCGAAAGATCATGCCGAAGAAGCTCCCTGGCTTGTGATGGGTTTCCCGGCCGGGCCGGTTTCCATGCCGCTCCGCCGCCTCATGGCGTGGCGCCGCCCTCCGCACCGGTCCCATCCCCAAGTGGCCGCAGCATCCCCAGCACGCCCTGCACCAGCATCTCCCGGTGCCGCGTCCGCAGTGCCTCCTCGCCCAGGTCCTTGCCGAACAGAACCTCGATCGTGTGGCGGTTGGCGGACCTGAAGAAGCAGAAGCCGCTGATGAAGAGATGCACGTCCACGGCATCGACATCCCCGCGGAACAGCCCCTCGCGCCGCCCCCGCTCCAGGATGGTGCGCAGCGCATCGATGATGGTGACGTTCAGCGCCCGGGCGCTGCGGGACTGGCGCAGGTACTGGCCGTGATGGATGTTCTCGATGGTGACGAGGCGGGTGAAGTCCGCATGGTCCCACTGGTAGTCGAAGGTGAACTCCACCATCCGCCGGATCGCCTCCTCCGGCGCCAGCGCCTCCAGCCGCAGCTCCCGCTCCACCGAGCGGATGTCGTCATAGGCGGCTTCCAGCACGGCGAGGTAGAGCCCCTCCTTGCTGCCGAAATAGTAGTAGATCATCCGCTTGGCGGTCTTGGTGCGCGCCGCGATGGCATCCACCCGCGCGCCCGTCAGCCCGTGCCGCGCGAATTCCTCGCGCGCCGCCTCCATGATCTCCCGCTTCGTGCGCTCCGGATCGTTCCGGCGGAAATGCGGCTCCGTCAATTCGCTCGTCGTGTCGGCCAAGGGGACGCTCCTGCGAATCCCCTACATACCCGCCCCGCATCGCCACGGCCAAATGCCGCCTCCGCCAGTCCGCACTCCTGGCCCGGCATTGCGCCGTCCCCGGGGTGAAAGGCGCCGCCTTTCACCCGGACCCCCTATCCGCCAGGACGCTGCGCGCCCTGGACCCGGTGAGTTGGCGCCCACAGATGCCGGATCGCGCCGGAGAGCATCGCCCTCCGGCAGGCTGCCGGCGCCACCAGCACGGACACGGTATTTCTCTTCTTCCCGGGCGTCCCGCGTTTCCACCTGTTCCCAGGGATCAGGCCGAAAACCAACGGCAGCCACCGGACCCCACGAAAGCCCGGGGTCCGGGGACCGGCTTCGGTCCCCGGCGGAGAGGGGGCCGGGGCGAGAGGCAGCGCCTCTCCCCCGGGGGGCGCCACGAGCGGAATTCCCTCCGACACGCCGTGACCTTCGGAAGGCTTCCCCCGCATCACCCGGCCTCCCCCTCGATGACCGCCCGTCGCGCGGCGATGGCGCTGGCCAGGAACTCCGTCACGGCGCGGATGCGGGGCAGGTGCCGCAGGTCCGGATGGGTCAGCAGCCAGAGATCGGCGGCGAAGTCCGGCTCCGGCGGGGCCAGGCGGCGCAGGCTCGGCCGGGCATCCCCCACGAAACAGGGCAGGTGCCCGATCCCCAGCCCCGCTTCGACCGCATCGGCCAGCGCCAGCACCCCGTCGAACCGCGCCGCCAGCCGCGCCGCCGGCACGCGCTCCCGGGCGAAGCGCGTCACCTTCATCCCGGCGAGGTTGTCACCCAGGCAGACCCAGTCCCGTCCCATCGGATCGGCTTCCGGGATGGGCGCCGTGGCGGCGGTCTCGTAGAGCGCCCAGGCGATCCGCGCCACGCGCCGCCCGACCAGCGTGTCCGGCGGCGAATCGCTGGCCCGCAACGCGACATCCGCATCCCGGCGCGACAGGTTGGCGGCGGCATTGCCGGTGACGAGGTCCAGCCGCACATCGGGGCAGGCGGCGCGGAAGCGCACCAGCATCGGCATCATCAGGTCGGCCAGCAGGCTGTCGCTGGTGGCCAGCCGAACCTCGCCGGCGGGGCCCGGTGCCTGTCCGGCGAGGCGGCGGGTGACGGCGGCGATGTCCTCCTCCACCCGCCCGGCCAGGGCGGCCATCTCCTCCCCCGCCGCCGTCGGGGCATAGCCGCCCCGGTGTCGCTCGAAGAGCGGATAGCCCAGCATCTCCTCGATCTGCCGCAGCCGGCGGAAGACGGTCGAATGCGCCACCCCGAGCCGCGCCGCCGCCGCCGGCAGCGCCCGCGTCTCCGCCACCGCCTGGATCAGCCGGAAATCGTCCCAGGCGAGGGCAGGGGAGGAACGGGAGGCATCGGTCACGATGCGCCGCAGCCTCGCATCCCGCACCGCGCACCGGAAGGGGCGGGCTTCTTCGCACGGCTCGCATTGCACCAGCGCAATCCGTATCCAGTGGAACCGGATACCCCATTGCCCATATGCATGGCCGACAGCGAAACCCAGACCTGGAGGAGCTTCCATGGCCCGCAACGGCATTCATCATGTGACCGCGATCGCCGGCAAGGCGCAGCGCAACCTCGACTTCTACACCCGCACCCTCGGGCTGCGGCTGGTGAAGAAGACGGTGAACTTCGACGATCCCGGCGCCTACCACTTCTACTACGGCGACGAGGCCGGCAGCCCCGGCACCATCCTGACCTTCTTCCCCTGGGGGAACGCCGCCCCCGGCCGCGCCGGCACCGGCGAGTTGCAGGAAACGGTCTTCCGCGTGCCGCAAGGCGCGATCGGCTACTGGATGCAGCGCCTGACGCCGCATGGCGTGGAGCGGGCAGAGGCCTTCGGCGAGACGCTGCTGCGCTTCCGCGACCCGGACGGCATGCGCCTCGCCCTGGCGGGCCTGCCCGGCATCGAGGCCGAGCCCGCCTGGAGCCACCCGGTGGAGGGGGACAAGGTCCCGGCCGAAATGGCGATCCGCGGCTTCCACGGCGTGCGGCTGATGCTGGACCGCACCGAGGCGACCGGCGCCATCCTCGCCGACGTCTTCGGCTTCGCCGAGGCGGCGCGCGAGGGCAACACGCTGCGCTACCGGGCCGAGGGCACGGCGCTGGGCGGGATCGTGGACCTGGAAGGTGTCGGCGGCTTCCTGCCGGCGCGGCCGGGGCGCGGCTCGGTGCACCACCTGGCCTTCCGCGCCGCCGACGACGCGGCGGAGATGGAGATGGCGCGGCGGCTCGTGGAGAACCACGGCATCCGCACCACGGAGCAGAAGGACCGCGACTACTTCCGCTCCATCTACTTCCGCGAGCCGGGCGGCGTGCTCTTCGAGATCGCGACCGACATCCCCGGCTTCGCGGTGGACGAGGCGCCGGAGGCCCTGGGCACCGGCCTGCAACTGCCGGCCTTCCTGCGGCCGCACCGTGCGGCGATCGAGGCCGCCCTGCCAGCCCTGGCCTGACCGGGGCGCGGCGGCACGCACCCGGCAAGGGGGGCGTGCCGCCGCCCTTCCGGGGAGAGCAACGCAAAGGGAGTATCCCGCATGAGCGACATCGTGACCGATACCACGACCGGCACCGGGCTGGGCTTCCGGCACCGGTTCCGGCCCGCCACGCGGCCGGGCCGCCCGCCGCCGCTGCTGCTGCACGGCACAGGCGGCGACGAGGACGACCTGCTGCCGCTGGGCGAGGCGGTGGCGCCGGGCTCCGCCCTGCTCTCGCCGCGCGGGCAGGTGCTGGAGAACGGCATGCCGCGCTTCTTCCGCCGCATGGCGGAGGGGGTTTTCGACGAGGCGGACCTGCGCCACCGCACCGACGAACTCGCCGCCTTCCTCCACGGCGCGCGGGAAGCCTACGGGCTGGAGGCGCCGGTCGCCCTGGGCTTCTCCAACGGCGCCAACATCGCCTGTCTCTTGATCACATCTACGCACAGCTCCACCGTAAGGCG